>JAIXLB010000070.1 GCA_026931905.1 Chitinophagales bacterium | reverse complement strand
ATTGATATACTGCTCAATGAAGCAGGAGAAAGTGGTGAACATACCCTTAAACGTACATTAGGAGGATGGGGTTTAATTGCATTAGGTATTGGTGCTATTATTGGTGCAGGTTTATTTGTTCGTACAGCTGCAGCCATTGCACAAAATGCTGGTCCTTCTGTAACGATAGGGTTTTTAGTAGCGGCATTGGGTTGTACTTTTGCAGGTTTGTGTTATGCCGAGCTTTCATCTTCTATACCTATTTCTGGTAGTGCTTATACTTATACTTATGCAACCATGGGAGAGTTGCTTGCATGGATAATTGGTTGGGATTTGGTATTAGAATATGCGGTAGGTGCTGCAACTGTTGGAATTGCATGGAGTGAGTATTTGAATAATTTATTGGTTGAGGTCTTTCATCTTAGCCCTATACCTTACCAATGGTGTCATTCCCCCTTTCAAACTTCTGTAGATGGAGTAAATGGCATTATTAATTTACCTGCTTTAGGTATTGTGGTTTTACTTAGTTTATTACTAATCAAAGGCATTAAAGAATCTACAACTGTAAATAATTTTATTGTTATTTTAAAAGTAGCTATTGTAATTTTAATTATTGCTTTAGGGTGGAACTTTATAAACCCTGCTAATCATACACCTTATATTCCAGAAGTAACTAAATTTACAGACCATCATGGAACTACTTACAATTTTGGTGGTATTATGGGAATTTTAGGAGCGGCAGGAACTGTATTTTTTGCATTTATAGGCTTCGATGCTGTAAGTACTGCTGCACAAGAAACTAAAAATCCTAAAAAAAATATGCCATTTGGTATTTTAGGTTCATTAATTATTTGTACAATTCTTTATGTTTTATTTTCTCATGTGCTTTCAGGTTTAGCACCTGTTGAATTTTTTAGAGATCCAAGCAAAGGAGGCGAAGCCTCTGTTGTAGCTGCAATAAAAGAAGCTATGCCTGGTTATGGTTGGTTAAGTAAATCTATAACAGTGGCTATTCTTGCAGGTTTTTCATCTGTAATATTGGTAATGTTATTAGGACAAAGTCGTGTGTTTTATTCTATGAGTAAAGATGGCTTATTACCTAAAGCATTTTCTGATGTACATCCTAAATATAAAACACCTTACAAAGGAAACTTGGTGATACTTATTTTAGTGGCATTGTTTGCTGCTTTTGTTCCAGGTGATGTAGTAGGGCACATGACAAGCATAGGAACATTATTTGCATTTATGTTGGTATGTATTGCAGTAATTATTTTAAGAAAGAAAGAGCCAAATATGAAACGCCAATTTAAAACACCATTTGTACCACTTATTCCTATATTAGGAGTTATTTCATGCGGTGCAATGATATTTGGTTTAGGTTGGGAAAATTGGTTAAGATTATTTGTATGGCTTGCTTTAGGTTTTATTATCTATTTTGGATATGGTAAAAAGCATAGTAAACTAAACAAGAAAAAATTAATTTAAAATATCAATTTCAAAAGAGCATACAAAAGAAAAAGTTTGTATGCTCTTTGTTTTTAGAAAAACTCGTAGCCTATATCTTTCCTAAAATACATTCCTTCAAAAGAAATTGCTTGCAATATATTTTTAGATTTTTCTACAGCTCCTTGTAGTGTTGCTGCCTGTGCTGTTATTGCTAATACTCTACCACCATTGGTTAAAATATTGCCTTCTGCATCAAATTTTGTACCTGCATGAAAAATATGTGTAGCAATATTTTTCTCCATTTTTTCTAAGCCAATAATTTTTTTATTTTTCTCATACTCTTGAGGATAACCACCACTTACAGCCATTATTGTTGCAAAACTTCCATCATGGTATTCAATAGTTATATCAGCTAAAGTATTATTATACATTGCAGTAAAAAGTGTAAGTAAATCTGTTTTTAAACGAGGCAAAACTACTTCAGTTTCTGGGTCGCCTAAACGACAGTTGTATTCTATAACAAAAGGGTTTCCATTGTTATTCATTAATCCAAAAAATATAAAACCGTTGTAGGTTAAATTTTCTTTTTGCAAACCTTGAATTGTTGGTACAATAATTTTTTCTTCTACTTTTTGCATAAAATTAGTATCAGCAAAAGGAATAGGTGTTACACATCCCATGCCTCCTGTGTTTAAGCCTGTATCGCCTTCTCCTATTCGCTTATAATCTTTAGCATGACCTATAATTTTATAATTTTTTCCATTAGTTACAACAAAAACACTAAGTTCTATTCCTTGTAAAAATTCTTCAACAACCACTTTAGTACTTGCAGTACCAAATTGTTTTTTTACAATCATTTCTTCGAAAGTGAGTAATGCTTTTTCTGTTGTTTCGCAAATGATAACACCTTTGCCTGCTGCTAATCCATCTGCTTTTAAAACAATGGGTAAACTATGATTATTGATGTATTTTTTACCCTCATCAAAATTTTCTAAAGTAAATTCAGCATAAGCAGCAGTAGGTATTTGATGCCTTTGCATAAAATGTTTGCTGAAAGATTTACTGCCTTCTAATTGAGCAGCTTTTTTTGAAGGAGCTACAACAATTAAATTATTTAACTCAGCATCATTGGTATAAAAATCATAAATGCCATTAACTAAAGGTTCTTCTGGTCCTACAACTACCATATCAATTTTATTTTCTAAACAAAATTGTTTTTGAGTATTAAAATCGTTAGGATTAATATTTACATTAAAGCCAATAGAAGCTGTACCTGCATTTCCAGGTGCAATAAATAATTTATTACATTGAGGGCTTTGCTGCATTTTCCAGGCAAGTGCATGTTCACGACCTCCACTACCCAATAAAAGTATATTCATGTTAAAGATTTAAAACAAAGCGAAAGTACTTTTGTTTTTAATACTTAATTTTATGCTATGAAAAAAAATTTGCTTTCCATTGTTTTTGCTATTGCTTCATTAATAGCTTTTTCTCAAGAAAAAGAAAACAATAAACCGCCTTATTTGCAAGTACCTTATTTGCCTCCATTTAATATTGTCTTAACCGACAGTAGTGTATTTACAAAAAATGATTTGCCTGAAAATAAAAACACAGTTATTATTTATTTTAATACAGATTGTGGTCATTGCAAAGACTTAATAAAACATATTACAGATAGCATCAACACTGTACCTAATACTTTTTTTGTTTTAGCATGTTTTAATAAAATGGAAGAATTAACAGCATTTGAAGAAAAATTTAGCTTGAAAAATTTTGAAAATATTCGTGCAGGAAGAGATGAAAAATATTTTTTACCTTCTTTTTACAAAGTAAGGTTTACACCATTTACTGCTATTTACAATAAAAAAGGAAATTTAATAAAAGCTTATGAAAATGGTTTTTCAATGGCTGTACTAAAAAAAATTATTAAGTAATTATTTCCTAAACTTAATTTAAGAATGAAAAAAAAGCTTTTACCTTATTTGTTATTGGCTGCTATGGTTGTTGTTGCAGCTGTGTTAAGAAATTGTACTCTTAAAAAAAACAATAACACCACCGAACAAGAAAAGACTTACACCAAAAGAGGTTTAAACAGAAATCCCTCTAACATTAATTATTCAAAACATGCTCGTTGTAGAATGGATTGCAGGCATATTGATGAAAGAGAAGTAAAATATATTTTAGAAAATGGAAAAATTAATTACGCCAAAAGCGATTTAAAAGGAGCCGATTGTAATAAAAAATATGCAGTAGAAGGTATAAGCCAAGATAAACAAAAATTAAGAATTGTTTTTGCTCCTTGTAATGATGAAGTTACAGTAGTTACTTGCATAGATTTAGATACGGATTGGGAATGTAGTTGCGAAGGCGATGGATAATTATTCTATAATGTTTACCTTTCTCAAATCCAATAAATTCAAAGCATTGGGCAGCAAACCTTTTATTTTATTATGCACCAAATGAATTACCATATCATACCAAATAGGCACTACAGGGGCATCTTCTACAATTAAGCTATCCATAGTTCTGTACAAATTGTAACGAATGCTATCATTATTTTCCTGCAATGCTTGCTCATACAATTTATCGTAAGTTGGGTTTTTATATCTTGTATAATTAGGAGGTGCAGGATTTTTGCTATAAAATACTGCTAAATAATTTTCAGCATCAGGATAATCGGCAATCCAACTTCCTCTAAAAAACAAAGCTTTACTTTTTGCTGTTTGTTCTAAGAGCAAACTTTTTTGCACCACTTCTACCTGAATTTTTAATCCAACTTCTTCACACTGCTTGGCTATAAAGCTTGCCACATCTGCATATACAGGAATGGTAAGCAATTTAATGGTTGGAAAATTATTATTAACGCCTGCTTCTTTCAACAAAGTTTTTGCTTGAGTAATATTGTATTCGTAACCTTTTACTTGCAAAGCATTATTGCCAGGTAAGCCATAAGGAACAAAACCACTTTCTGCAGCAAAACCAATACTGTTACGCATATACATCATTAGCTGCTTTTTATTAATGGCATAATTAATAGCTTTACGAACAGCTTTAATTTTTAATGGAGAATTTTTTACAACTTCATTATTTTCATCCATCAAAATACCTAAATATTCTGTGTTTAAATAAGCATGCTTATTCAACATTAATTTTCCTTTCCATTCATTTCTTAGCTCACCAGTTTTGCTTAAAACTTCATCTTTAAAACTTGCATCTATATCATTTATAAAACTAAGTTTACCTTGCCTAAATTGTAAAAATTCAGTAGCCTTATTATCAAAAAAAGAAATTGCTATAGCAT
This sequence comes from Chitinophagales bacterium, assembly GCA_026931905.1. Taxonomy (GTDB): domain Bacteria; phylum Bacteroidota; class Bacteroidia; order Chitinophagales; family Chitinophagaceae; genus UBA1930. The sequence continues at coordinate 12,942 of JAIXLB010000070.1, read as the reverse complement.
CTAATTTTGGTAACCTGCTTCCATCAACATCTTTCTCCCAATAATATTCATTTTTATGCAATACCAATGCTTGCCCTTCTTGCCACATAAAAAATTTAAAAGCACCTGTACCACAAGGATTGTTTCTAAAATCTTTACCATATTTTTCAACCACTTCTTTAGGAACAATGCTACAATACTGCATACTCAAAATACCCAATATAGGATGAAAAGGCTGCAATAATTTTAACTGAAAAACGGTATCATTAATTGCTTTAAAAGGTTCAATACTATCTACCCGATTGTTAAAAATCCATGCACCACTACTTGCAGTTTGTTTGTCCATAATTCTGTTAAAACTATATGCCACATCATGGGCATTCATCTTTCTTCCTTTGCCATTTTTAAAAGCAGTATTGTCGTGAAAAAAAACATCATTACGCAAATAAAAAGTGTACATTTTTCTGTTGCTGCTTACTATCCATTTTGTAGCAAGCGAAGGCACTATATTCAAATTACTATCTACTTCTACCAACGTATTATACAACTGATGCACAGCCCACATTATACTTTGATTTTTTGCAAATGCAGGGTCAAGCGTTGCAATACCAGCGGTTTCGTTATAGCTAAAAACTTTTTTTCCAACGCCTTGTTTTTGAGTACAAGCTACCAACAAAACAACTATACCAAAAATGAAAATTTTATACTTCTTTTTAAAAATCATTAACCCGAATATCATACTTTTAAAACATGAAAGAAAATATTTTATGGGTTACCCACAACAACAATACTATGAAACCCTTGTTGCGTCGCACTCTTGTACGTTCTGTAATACTATGCAGCTTTTTTTATTTTTTACTTTTACATACCACTCAAGCACAATTACTCAATAAAAAAACAAATTTCACACATGCCGATTCTTTAAGAGGTACGCTAAACGAAAACAGAAACTGGTGGAATGTTTTGCGATACGATATTGCAGTAACTCCAAAAATAGAAACTAAAGAAATTACAGGAATTGTTTTAATACAAGCAATAGCAACAAGTACTGGAAAAACAATGCAATTAGATTTACAACAACCTTTAATAGTGGATAGCATTGTATCAAAAGGAAATTATTTTACAGTAAAAAATGGAGTTAAAACAACACTTACCTCTATACATGAGCAGTATAAATTTATACAAACAGGCAACATTGTTTTAGTTGAATTAAATACAATTCAAAGAAAGGGGAATAGAATCAATTTTCACATCTACTATCATGGTAAACCCAAAGAAGCCATAAAACCACCTTGGGATGGTGGCTGGATTTGGGCAAAAGATAAACAAGGCAGTCCTTTTGTAAGTGTTGCTGTACAAGGCTTAGGAGCAAGTGCATGGTTTCCCTGCAAAGACCATCAAAGCGATGAACCAGATTTGGGAGCTACTTTAAAAATTACTGTGCCAGATACTTTAGTTGCTGTTGGCAATGGACAACTTTTTTCAATAAATTCCGAACCTAATACTAATTTAAAAACTTACACTTGGCAAGTAAAAAATCCAATTAACAGCTACAACATTATTCCATACATTGGTAAATATGCTGTTATCAATGATACATTAAAAGGAAAAAAAGGAACATTAAATTTAAGCTACTGGGTTTTAGATTATAATGTAGATAAGGCATTAAAACAATTTGAACAGGTAAAACTTATGCTTAGAGCTTTTGAGTATTGGTTTGGTCCTTATCCTTTTTATGAAGATGGTTATAAATTAGTAGAAGCACCACATTTAGGCATGGAGCATCAAAGTGCTATTGCTTATGGCAATAATTATACAAATGGTTATTTAGGTACTGACAGAAGTGGTAAAACAGGTTGGGGTTTAAAATGGGATTTTATTATTGTACATGAAAGTGGACATGAATGGTTTGGCAATAATATTACTGCAAACGATGTTGCAGATTTATGGATTCATGAAGCCTTTACAACTTATAGCGAAACTTTATTTACTGAATATTATTATGGTAAACAAGCAGCCAATGAATACAATTATGGGCAAAGAAAAAACATAAGAAACGATATACCTATTATTGGCTTTTATGGTGTAAACAAAGAAGGAAGTAGTGATATGTATGATAAAGGCAGCAACATGATTCATACTATACGACATGCTATTAATAATGATATAAAATTTAGAAAAATATTACAAGGCTTGAATAAAAAATTTTACCATAAAACTGTAGATACAAAAGAAATAGAGAGCTACATAAACAAAAATGCAGGCTTTAATTTTCAAAAAGTTTTTGACCAATATTTAAGAACTACTCAAATACCAGTTTTGGAGTATAAAGTTGTAGAAGATGGAAAAAAAATTATTCTACAATATACCCATTGTGTAGAAGGTTTTAATTTACCAATTTGGTTAAACAATAATACTCAAAAAATTAATTTCAACAACAATAGCGAAAGCCAAATAATAAATACTGATGAAAATATTTTAAACGAAATAAAAAATTTAGATAAACTCTATTATATAAAAGTTTTAAAAGCAATGTAAAGTAAAAATATCTTTATTTTAAATTACCTAAACTTTTAAACCTTCATCTTTAACTTATAGGTTTTATTATAGCAAACAAGAAAAATTTAGAAAATTATTGCTGCTCAATAATATCTTCCATGCTAATTGCATTTTGACTTTCTGTAAAAATACAAGAGCCATTTTTAATCAGTAAAATTTGAGGAGATTGATGTTGCACATTAAAAGTTTCTGCAACAGCATTTGAAACAGGTCTGTCTTCAATAACTTTTAATAAATAATAATCAGCAGTAGCAATTTCTGTTGCTCTATCTATACGACTCAAAGCCATTTTACTTATAGGACAACGAGTGCTGTGTTTAAAAATAACTTGTAATTTATTAAATGACTTTTCTTTTAACTCATTCAACTGAGTTAAAGCATTGAGCGTAATGAAATCCATAATTTTATTGTATTAACCTCTAAAATATCTTGGGTTAGTGGTAGGGCAACCTTTGCCTGCTCCATAACGAGCAGCACCACAAGATGAAACTAAAATTGCAGTAAAAGATAGAAATACAACAGCTACTAAAAACTTTTTCATAGACTATAATTAATTATGCCTTTTTAAATTTTATATAACGAAGATAGTGTTTTCAGTCAAAATGTTGCATTAATCATTAAATTTAGCCACTTTTTTATTCAATTTATTTAAAAATATACTATAATATAACCCATTAAGAGCATGAAAGTTCATTTTACATCTATTGGTGGAAGCGTAATGCACCAGTTAGCCATAGCCTTAAAAAATAAAAATTATACAGTTACGGGTACAGATGATGAAATTTTTGAACCTGCAAAATCTAATTTACAAAATGAAGGATTGTTACCAACAAAAACGGGTTGGCAACCTGAATTAATTACAAAAGATGTTGATGCTGTGATACTGGGTATGCACGCAAAAGCAGATAATCCTGAAATTGCAAAAGCAAAGGAATTAGGCTTAAAAATTTATTCGTTTCCTGAATATATTTTTCAAGAAAGTATAAATAAAAAAAGAGTGGTTGTAGGGGGTAGTCATGGTAAAACAACTACAACAAGTATGATAATGTTTGTGCTGCAAACATTACATAAAGAGTTTGATTATTTAGCAGGAGCAATTCTTCAAGGGTTTAAAAATTCTGTACATATTACAAATGCACCTGTAATTATTTGTGAGGGAGATGAATACCCAGCAAGTGTTTTAGAAAAAAGACCCAAATTCCATTTTCTTTTTCCTCATGTAGCAATTATTACAGGTATAGCTTGGGATCATATCAATGTATTTCCAACATTTGAAATATATAAAGAACAGTTTATAATTTTTATACAGAAAATTGAAAAAAATGGTGTTTTAATTTACAATGAAAATGATAGTGTATTAAAAGAGTTGGTAGAAAAAAATAAAAGAAATGATATAAGGTATCAACCTTATGCAATTCCTGAACATACTATTGAAAATGGTATTACACATATTTCTATAGAAAATGAAACCACTGCTTTAAAAGTTTTTGGCAATCATAATTTACAAAATTTATTTGCTGCATATTATGCTTGTAAAGAGTTAGGAATTGCTACGAAAGATTTTTTAAATGCTATTGCAAATTTTACAGGTGCATCTAAAAGATTAGAGTTAATGGCAAGCAATAATTCAACAAATGTGTATAGAGATTTTGCTCATGCACCCAGCAAAGTAAAAGCAACTGTTGAAGCAGTTAAGCAGCAATATCCTAATAGAAAATTAATTGCTATTCTTGAATTACATACCTATAGCAGTTTAAGTAAAGATTTTTTGAATGAGTACAACAATTCTTTGCAATATGCCGATGTAGCAGTAGTATTTTATTCTCAACATGCACTTGAACTAAAACGAATGCCAGCATTACCTAAAGAGTTGGTGTATGAAGGGTTTAACAAAGAAGGGTTAATAGTTATAAATTCAAAAGAAGAACTCAATAATTGGCTTCATCAGCAAAATTATAATAACAGCATTTTATTATTAATGAGTAGTGGTAATTATGATGGAGTTGATATGCAAAATTTTGCAAAAAATGTAACTACATAGCAGTACATAACTCATCATTCAAAGCTCAAAATAACCAGCACCCTTGTATATAAAGTTTATAAACATTACTTTTACACCATAAATTATTTTTAAAAATGGAGATAACTCCTGGCGTTTTATTAAAAAAAATAAATAATCCTGATGATTTAAAAAAAGTAAGTCGTGAAGAGTTGCATCAGGTATGTAATGAATTACGTCAATATATTATTGATGTTGTAAGTGTACATGGAGGACATTTTGCTGCAAGTCTTGGAGTAGTAGAGCTTACAGTTGCTTTGCATTATGTATATAATACTCCTTATGATCAATTGGTTTGGGATGTAGGTCATCAGGCTTATGGACATAAAATTCTTACAGGTCGCAGAGATAATTTTATTACCAATCGTAAATACAAAGGTTTAAGTGGTTTTCCTAAAAGAAGCGAAAGCGAGTATGATACTTTTGGAGTAGGGCATTCATCAACATCAATTTCTGCTGCATTAGGAATGGCAATGGCTGCAAAATACAAAGGAGAAAACAGAAAAAGTGTAGCTATAATTGGAGATGGAAGTATGACAGCAGGAATGGCTTTTGAAGCAATGAATCATGCAGGTGTTGCAGATACTGATATGTTAGTTATTTTAAATGATAACTGTATGAGTATTGACCCAAATGTTGGTGCATTAAAAGAATATTTAACTGATATTTCTACAAGCCCAACTTACAATAAAGTAAGAGATGATGTTTGGAAATTATTAGGAAAATTACCAGTAGGTAAAACTTTTACAAGAGAAATGGCATCTAAATTAGAAACTTCTGTAAAAGGAATGGTAAATAAAAGCAGCAACTTGTTCGAAGCTTTGCATTTTAGATATTTTGGACCTATTGATGGTCATAATATTTCCAAACTGGTAGATACATTAAAAGATTTAAAGAAAATTCCTGGACCCAAGTTGTTGCATATAATTACAACCAAAGGAAAGGGATATGAATTAGCCGAAAAAGATCAAACCAAATGGCATGCACCAGGGTTATTTGATAAAATAACCGGAGAAATTTATAAAAAACAACATCTTACACCACAACCCATCAAATACCAAGATGTTTTTGGTTACACCATAATTGAGTTAGCAGAAATGAATGATAAAATTATGGGTGTTACACCTGCTATGCCCAGTGGTTGTTCATTAAAATACATGATGGAAAAAATGCCTCATAGAGCTTTTGATGTAGGCATTTGTGAGCAACATGCAGCAACTTTAAGTGCAGGTTTAGCAACACAGGGCATGAAAGTTTTTTGCAACATTTATTCTTCTTTTATGCAAAGAGCTTACGACCAAGTTGTGCATGATATTGCTATACAAAATTTACCTGTAACACTTTGTTTAGATAGGGCAGGAGTTGTAGGAGATGATGGACCTACACATCATGGATGTTATGATATTGCTTATTTCCGTTGTATTCCAAATATGATTGTTTCTGCACCAATGAATGAACAAGAGTTGAGAAACTTAATGTTTACATCACAGTTAGAAACAACAAAAAATCCATTTGTAATTCGTTATCCAAGAGGTGAGGGTGTTATGCCAGAATGGAAAACTCCTTTTGAAGAAATTAAAATTGGTACAGGAAGAAAAATAAATGATGGAGAAGAAATAGCCATTCTTTCTTTTGGTCATCCTGGCAATTTTGCTCAAGCTGCTATTCGTGAATTAAAAACAGAAGGCATTAATCCTGCACATTATGATATGCGTTTTGCAAAACCTATTGATGAAAAATTATTACACGAAGTTTTTGCAAAATATAATAAAATAATTACAGTAGAAGATGGAACAGTAGTTGGTGGTTTTGGTAGTGCTGTTGTAGAATTTATGGTTGCCAATAATTACACAGCTACTGTAAAAATGTTAGGCATTCCAGATAGATTGGTTGAGCATGGAACTTTAAAAGAATTACACAGAGAGTGTGAATATGATGCTCAAGCTATTGCTGCAACTGCAAGAGAAATGCTACAAGCTCATACACAAAGTGCTGTAGGATAATATTGAGCGGAGGTTTATAATTGTTCAAACTTGTACCCTACACCTTTAACAGTTGTAATGCAATCCATGTTTAGCTTTTGTCGTATTTTTCTTATATGAACATCTATTGTTCTATCGCCAACAATAACATCAGCCCCCCAAACATTTTCAAGTATTTCGTTGCGTAAAAAAACACGTCCAGGTTTTGAGGCTAATAAATACAGTAGTTCAAATTCTTTTTTAGCTAAAATAATTTCTGCATCATTGATAGTAACCATAAACTTTTCAGGGTCTATGTTTATTTTGTTTTCAGTTGGTGTGTTTTTATCTTCTTCCTTATTTATTCTTCTAAACAAAGCATGTACACGGCTTACCAAAACTCTTGGATTTATTGGCTTTGTAATATAATCATCTGCACCAGTTTCCAAACCTTTAATTTGTGTTTCCTCATCGTTTAATGCAGTTAAGAAAATGATAAGTGTATTGTTAAAGAGTTTTTGATTTCTTAAAATAGCACACACTTCAACACCTGTTTTTTTAGGCATCATTATATCCAAAATAATTAAATCTGGTTGTAGTTTTTTGGCTTTATCTATTGCTTCATCGCCATTAGAAGCTGTAAAAACTTCGTAACCTTCTTTGGATAAATTATAACTAATAATTTCTAAAATATCTGGTTCATCATCAGCTAATAAAATACGATTTGCTTTAGCTGCCATAGGCATTTCTTTGGTTTTGCAAGTGTATGTATTGATTTAGTTTTTCACTAATTTCTTTGTAATTCTGTTGTTTTTATTATCTGTAATTTCTATCATGTAAACGCCTGCAATTAATTTTTCAATATTCATTTGGTTACTACCTCCAGTTGCAAATTGTTGCAAAATAGTTTTACCGGCAATATCAGTAACTTTTATGTTATAGTTAATACTGTTATCGGCACTTTGGGGTAAAATTAAGGTTACTTGTTTGTTGGCAGGATTAGGGTATAGATTAATATTATTGTAAACAATTTCTGGTTGTATTTTTTTATTGAATACTATACTAAATCTTGCAGAGCCTTTTGTTGCATTATTATTTACATCAACGCTAAACACATATTCAGGCTGTTGTTTTACATCTTGAGTAACATTGGCTAAGTGGTCTATTAAATAAATATCTGTATTAATAAATTTTTCGTAATCACTAAAATCAAATTTATAGTTGCCGCTTTGTGTAGCACCAATGTTTAGCCCAACTTCATCGGTACTTAAAGTATTTAAAGCTCTTGTTTGTACAACTAAATGTTGGTTGTTTTTTAAACTTGTAATATAAGTACCACTATTCATGCTTGGTATATCTAATTTTCCTATTGCTGAATTGGTAACACTTAAATCATTTGAATATCGTATTACTACTTCATCAATTTTTTCTTGCATGTTGCTGTAACTTATTTTTAGTTTTTCATTAATCACTTTGTTGGGGCGAAAATAGCCTGTATTATTTTCAGATATTTTTTGGTTTTCATTAAAGTTTAAAGTTACTGCACCTGCAACGGTAGATTGTAAAAAAACAGCTTGCCCATTAGCAATAATATTTCCATAATTATTATCATAACCAGAGCCACCTGTAAACTCTCCATTATCATCACTCCAATAAGAATAAACACCTGCTGCATTGGTAGGAATATACACAGCATAATTTGTATTAATAGAAGCCCAATTACTTGCTTGTAAAGCACTAAAACTAATGGCACTTGGATAAGGATTGCCTACAAAAACATAATTATCTACACCAACGTTGGGATAAGTAATTGAAAAGGTGCCAAGGTTTTTAGATTCATTGGAAATGGTACCTGATGAGCTTAATGTAACCTCACTTGGTGTCATATTCGTTCCATCTAATAAACTACAACCTAAACTTCTGGGTCCTCTTATATTTACTCTAAAGCCTTTTCCAGCAGCAATGGTAAAAGAATTTGTAGTTGGAACTGGCAACCATCTTTGTCCTTGAATTTTAGAGGCATCATAAGTATAAGCACTTGGTGTATTGCTAAAAGTTGCGTCAAAACCATTGGTATGTTTTGAGAAAGAAGGACAAATTGTTCCTCCAATACCATTACCTGTAATATGTATTTGTTGTTGCCAACTATTGCTTAAAGTTTGTGCTACAGGGCTGCTAATAAAACTCCATTTTCTAACTGCTTTAGATGGTATAAAACGTTCTACTGTAATAGAGCCAGCAATACTTCCTGTAATAAGAGGTGCAATTCTGGCTGTTTTTTGAGATGAAGATTTTAAAACCAATTTTCCATTTGTATATAAAAGTCCTGCATTGATGTTTATTACATCTGATATATTAACTCTTCCATTACTACTTAAGGTTACACTTGTATTATTATTGCTTGTAAAAGTGCCAATTACAATAGCATCTGTTGCTCTTGTATTAGTAATAGTTTGTGCAGAAGTTCCATTAAATTCTAAAGTGCCCGTTCCTGTAATTACTGCTTCATTATTTAGATTGCCTGTTAGTTGTAATTTTCCATTTATAGTTAAGGTGGCAATAGAATCTACTGTTAAATTCTTAATTAAATATGTACCAGAATTTAATACTGGTCTATTGAGTGTATTGGCAATTACAACATTTGAAGAACTATTGGGTACTGAGCCTAAATTCCAGTTGGAAGCTACACTCCAATCTGTATTGTTAATACCTGTCCAAATCCAAGGCGATATATCAATTCTTATATCATCTACATATAAATAAAATTGGTTTTGAAGAGAATATGCTTTAAATCCAAAGTAATAAGTATCAGTAGAAGATGGAGTAAATACTACTGTATTGGTTTGTGCATTTCCACCTGAAATTGAAGGATGATCGGCTAATACATGTATCATAGCAGAAGCATCAGCTGCATTACCATAAGCTACTCTAAGCTTTTCTGTCCAATTGGAGGGAATATTATTGCCATATTTATAGCTAATGAAATAGGGAACTCCAGCAGTTAAGTTTAAACCTCTGGTAAAAAACCAAACATTTGCAGGATAGGTTGTATTGTATGAGTACATTAAAACTTTAGAATTAAAACCATTGGCATTAACATTTGCTGTAACCCAATTATTACCTTGCCCAACATTTTGTATAGATGTGCAAGTAGGCAAGTTTGGAGTAATTGCAGTTTCAAAATTTTGTGTATAAGGAACTGAAATGCCACTACAAAGTGTAGTAAAAATTGCTTTACTACTATTGGCACTATATCCATTTCCATCACTTGTACAATCTTGTCTTACATAAACATCATAGTTTGTACCAACCAATAAACCTGATAAAGCAACAGGCGATGAATTAGTTGTAATAACAGTTCCTCCTACGCCAGCAGTTGCAGCAGTTCCTGGTGTAAAACCTGTATTGCCATACTCAACAATAAATGTATTACCACCCAAACCATTGAAAGAAAGTGAAGCTGAAGAAGTGGTAATATTACTTGCAGCTAAAGAAGTTGGTGCATTACAAGTAGGCGGTTCAGCAATTTTAAAATTATCAAATCCAATATTTACATAACCCATCCCATAATTAGAAGTTGCATTTAATCTAAATAATACAGTTTTAGAAACATAGGGTGATAAATCAACAAATTTATTTTCCCAAGGTGCAGTAGCATTTGTATTTGCAGGATTGGCTGAGTAATTGGCTAAGGTAGTCCATGTTACTCCACCATTAATGCTAATTTGAAACTTTAAATTATTTGCTCCGCTATTAGCTCCCATCCAAATAGAAAAACTGGCTCTTTTAGGTATTGCATCTAATTCAAAAGCAGGACTAGTAAGGAAGTAAGGATTAAAATTAGCTTGAGCTAAATAATAATTCATTCTTAAAAACCCTCCACCTTCTGCAGGGCTTCCTGCTCCATTATTAGCATCTGAGGCTACAGTTTGCCAGTGTTGTGTAGCACCAGAATTGCCTTCACTTGCAGTCCAACAAGAAGGCAACGCTCCAATACTATTAAAACCTTCTAAATAGGGATAAGTTGAAATTGCTGATGTAGATGTTATTAATTTGCTGTTAGAGTATCCAGTATTTCCAGAACAGGTTACTGCACATCTATAATAAGTATTAGCAAGAATAAGAGGGGAATAAGTGTTATCAGTTTGTCCATTAACATTATTCCATGTAAAATTGTTTAATGATCTTTGCCATTGATAGGTTACACCTGCTCCTGGTGTACTATTTTGCAAACTTAAATCTACAGTTCTTCCATAGCAAGCAGAATTTTCGCTTGCAATTGTATTGCCTGGTGTTGGTGTTCCACTACATGAAGGTAAAGTAATATCCAACTGTATATTGGGTCTATTAATTGCAACTCCACTGCTTCCAGCATAAGGACCTGGCAGTGAGTTAGGGTCAGGGTTTATAGTATTATCATATAAATGCCTAACCATTATTGCTTGTGTATTAGAAGCATACCATGTTGCATTAGAAAGACCAGAGGCATTTTCATCTATTGCAATCATTAAATTATCGCCAGTATAATTGAAAGGTGTTGTAAAAGTTATTTCTAACCAATTACCAGCAGCAGGAAAGGTTACAATTCCTGAAAAAACCTGTGTCATGGCAGCAGCAGGATAAAAATTATTTGAACCTCCTGTTAGTGTAGTTTGAAAAGAATTTGCTAAATATACTGACCAGTTATTAGAATTTGCAGGAACGGTTGGTGGATTAAAAACTCTAAATCTTAATTTAGTAATTGTGCCACTACTTCCTCCGGCAGCTGCAATTTCTGAACCTAAATATAATATTTGATTGTACGAGTAATTGTAGTTGCCATAAATTGGAGAAGATGCTAAACTATTAGATTCTGTACCTACTGTTATTGTAGTTTGAGCATTTGATTTTAAAATAATAAAAAATATACTGCTTAAAACAAGTAAATATTTTTTCATAAACAAATAGTTTCAGGTTATGATTGGTAAATTATTAAAAAGTTTAATTGTGTTAAATTATAATTTCTATTCTAAGAGCAACACAAGGTACATGTTTTATTAAATGTATAAAAATATAAAATTGAAAATGGCTGAAAAATGGAAATTGTAAATAAATGTATAGGCAGCTATTTATGCTTTAAACCAAAAGCAAGAAGGTAAAATATTGTAGCAAAAGAAATATATGCGTAGGGTAGAAGCAAATCAAATTTGCTTGCATTTAAAACTATTGCTGTTTTGCTTAAAAATTATAAATTCAACCCGGATTATGCAATAGGTTTTTTGACGAATCAGCAAATACCAATTAAATTGGGAGATGAACGCTAAAACTTCGAACACCCAAATGGTTAATCTACCGATTGAGTACAGCGACAAGCAAGTAACTCCTTTCGGAGGGATGAGTTTGCTGAAAAGATTTTTGGATAAAGTAGAAGTAAAAGATTATTTGCAATCACTTTCATTACCGGAACCTGGTTCTAATCGCGGTTTTGATCCATCATCTATTGTACAGTCATTTTGGTTAGGGATATGGACAGGCATCAGCCGGTATATTCACTGCGACTGGTTGAGATATGATAAGGTATTACAAGACATTTTTGGATTGGAAAATTTCTGCATGCAGAATTTTGAAGCCACAGAAGCATCCTTCAGATTCATTATGGTTGCTTATAATCTTATCAGTTTATTCAGGCATTTTGCATTGCAAAAACACAGTAAGGCAACTTTAAATACTATCAAATCCCAATGCTTTGCATTAGGATCATGGACTTCAAATCATGCAAACAGGAAGGTCTTAAAAATCGCCTTACCAGTAAAAAAACGAATGTGGATGGATGGACTTTTCTCTCAGATCGCAGTTTTAAAATCTCCATTCTCTTACTCTAATGCATAATCCGGGTTTAAAGTTACCTACTGCTTTGTATAATTAAAAGTAAATGCTATAAAAAATAGCTTATACTTTTTCTTGAGGGTTATAATATTTTTTTTAAATATTGGTCTTATGAAAACTTTTTAGCTATATCCAAATTGTTTTCTTTAGCTGTTTGTTTTGCCAATTCATAACCTGCGTCAGCATGACGAATTACGCCCATGCCAGGATCGTTTCTTAAAACCCTGCTTAGTCTTTTTGCTGCAGCTTCTGTACCATCTGCAACAATTACCATTCCTGCATGAATACTATAACCCATACCTACACCTCCACCATGATGTAAGCTTACCCAACTTGCACCTCCAGCAGTATTTACCAAAGCATTTAATATAGGCCAATCTGCAACAGCATCACTTCCATCAAGCATTGCTTCTGTTTCTCTGTTAGGACTTGCAACACTTCCTGTATCTAAATGATCTCTTCCTATAACAATAGGTGCTTTTACTTTTCCTGTTTTTACCAATTCATTAAAAGCTAAAC
>JAIXLB010000073.1:8280-17868 GCA_026931905.1 Chitinophagales bacterium | reverse complement strand
GTTTGTACAATATAAAAAAAGTCCAGATTTTTTTATAATCTGGACTTTAAAATGTGTATCTTTTTAAAAATTATTTTCTTACTAAGGTTAATTCATCAATAATGTGTTTTGCACCTCCCACTTTTTCTATACACCATAATACATAACGAACATCTACACAAATAGTACGATTTAAGTCTTTATCAAAAGATAATTTGTGGCTTAATGCTTCGTAGTTACCGTCAAAAGCTAAACCTATTAAATTGCCTTTTGCATCAATAACAGGGCTGCCAGAATTACCTCCTGTAATATCGTTTGTAGAAATAAAATTTACTACAATATCATTAATTGATTTATCGGCATATTCGCCATAATCTTTGTTTTTATGCAATTCTAAAAGTTTGGCTGGTAAATCATACTCATAATCGCCTTTAATATATTTAGCAATTACGCCATCTAAAGTGGTATAAAAATCGTATTTAACAGCATCTTTTGGCTTGTAGCTTTTTACATTACCATAAGAAACTCTCATAGTAAAGTTTGCATCTGGGTAAGTGCTGTTCATTTTAGTAGGGTTCATTTCAAATAAACCTTTCATATACAACCTTCCTAAATCATTGGTTTTGCTTACAAATTCAGTGTATTTTCCAGCAAAATGTTCTGTATAGTTTTGAATAAAAGCTTTAACAGCTTTGTAAGCAGGATCTTCAACAATATTTATTGCACTTGGTTTTTCTTTAAATGCTTCCCATTTTGCATCATCAAAAGCCATACTATTTTCAAAAACATCGGCAGCAAACATTTTGTATGGGTTTTGTTCTATGTCATTATATGTATTAAACAAATCTTCATAAAAACCTTTTGGATGTTGGCTTTTATCTACATTGCTGTAAAACATAGATACAACTGCTGCTAAAATTTGTTGGTCGCTTTTTTTGTTTTCACCTTTTAAGAAATTAGTTCTTGCTTTATTTGCATTGTTTATTGCTTTTTTTACTTCTTCGGGGTTGTAATCTTTTTTTGCTAAAGTTCTTTCTAAACCTTGCCAACTTGCAACGTAAGCTAATAAGGGGCTTCCAAAAATACCTTCATTCAAATATTGGCGAGATTTTGCATAAGGCATCCAATTATTATAAGCCTCTGCGTATTCTTTAAATATATTGCTGTATTCTGGTTTGTCTTTTGCCCAATTTATAAATGCTTCTTCATCTTTTAATTTTTCTCCATAAACATCATGTTTTAAAAGTTGTTTGGTTTCGCCATCAAAAAATTTCCAATAGTTGGCAATACTTGCATATTTGCTTGCTAATTGTAATTTAACAGCAGGATTTTTTTTCATTTGTTCAAGCATATATTTTAATCTTACAGCACGAAGCTCTACCAAAGAAGGGTTGTTTATTTCTGTAGATAGTTTTATACCATAAGAAGTTTCGTATCTGTTTGTTCCACCAGGATAACCATATATCATACTGTAATCGCCATCTTTAAAACCTTTAATACTTACGGGTAAATAATATTTTGGTTTCATAGGAACATTGTTGGCATTGTATTTAGAAGGCTTTCCATCGGCAGTTGTATAAACACGAAATACAGAAAAATCGCCTGTATGACGTGGCCATTCCCAATTATCAGTATCACCTCCAAATTTTCCAATACTTTCTTGAGGAGTTCCTACCAAACGAATATCTTTATATACATCGTACACAAAAACAAAAAACTGATTGCCTTTAAACATACTTGCTACAACTGCATCTTTAAATTCATCATCTCCTACAATTTCTTTAATAATTTTAGAAGTTATTTCGTTGTACTTTTTATTCCTTTCTGCACCAGATAAACTGCCTAATTCTTTGTTTATTTTATCTGTTACATCTTCAATTCTGTTTAAAAATTTTACGCTTAGCTCCGATGAAATTTCTTTGCTTTTATCGGCAGCCCAAAAACCATCTCTTAAATAATTGGCTTCTACTGTACTTGCAGCAGCAATAGCACCATAACCACAATGATGATTGGTAAATATTAACCCTTGGTTACTTACAATTTCACCCGTACAACCACCACCAAAAATTACTATTGCATCTTTGATAGAAGCTTTGTTGATGCTGTACAATTGTTCTGGTTTTAATTTCAAACCTTTTTTTACCATGTCGTTGTACACTTGTTGTCCTAACAACATGGGTAACCACATGCCTTCATCTGCATAACTACGAAATACAGTTAATGCAAAAACAAGAGAAATAAATATTTTTTTCATGTTATCAAAATTTTGTGCCGCAATGTAATAAATAAAGTGTAGCCAAAAATTCTTATGGTAAAAAAATAAAAAATAGGCACTTGTTTCTAAGCTTTTGGATGAGCTTTTTTATACACGTCTTTTAATTGTTCTATTGTGTTGTGTGTGTAAACCTGTGTTGCTGCAAGGCTACTATGCCCTAACAATTCTTTTACTGCATTCAAATCTGCTCCATTATTCATTAAGTGAGTTGCAAAACTATGCCTTAAAATATGTGGACTTCTTTTTTGTATAGTTGTAACTAACGATAAATATTGTTTTACAAAACCATACACTGTTCTTGGTTGAAGTGGTTTGCCTTTTTCTGTAACCAATAAATTAGGTAAATGTTTTAACTCATTTGGTTTGCTTTCTATGTAGAATTTTATATGGTTTAATAATTCTGAAGATATTGGTATAATTCTTTCCTTATTTCCTTTGCCTAAAACTTTTATTTGTTGATAATGGGTATCAATATGCAATTCTTTTAATTGAATTAATTCATTTAAACGTATGCCTGTATTATATAAAAGTTGTAATACCAATTTTTCTGTTTTGCCTTTCCAGTTATTGGGAAACTCTACATGCTCTAATAAGGTTTCTATATTATTTACTTTTACAAAAACGGGTAATCTTTTATTGATTTTTGGAGCAACAACAGTGGTCATAGGTGTTTGAGCAATATGGTTGTTTTTTAAATGGTATTTAAAAAAAGATTTTAAAGAAGAGATTTTTCTGTTTAATGATTTTGCAGATAAATTTTCTTCTGCTTTTAATCCTGCTAACCAACTTCTAATCATCATGGCATTGATGCTTTTTAAATCAGGATTTTCGTAAGTTGAGTTGATGAATGTAAAAAACTGCTCAATATCTGTTTGATAAGCTGTGAGTGTGTGCAATGAATATCGTTTCTCAAATTTTAAATAATTGAGAAATTGTTGAATAAAAATAGTAGGTTCAGTTATTTGCATAAAAAAAGTAGCCCAAGTTACTACACTTTAGCTACTTTAAATATTTTGGGTATAAAAGGTAGATTAACCTTCTATTTTTCCACTTGCTATTTGTTGCTTGTAAATTGCTTTAGAAATTTCGCCTCTACGTTTTACAGATTTTTTTGTAAAAGTTTGGCGTTCTCTTAATTGTAACAAGGTTTTACTTTTTTCGAATTTTTTCTTGTATTTTTTTAAAGCCTTGTCAATGTTTTCGCAATCTTTTGAATCAATAATAAGCATTTGTTTATACCTCCTTTAGTTAAAAAATGGTTGCAAAGATAGACACCTAAATCATAATACCAAATATTTTATAATTCTTTCTTGCTTACTAACATGGTTGGTCTATAAAAATGGAAAATTGGTTTTAATTCAAACTTCAATAGGGTTATCTGAAAAACAGCTTCTCTTAATCAATGAACAGATGATAATTGAAATAATTTCTTTATATTAGCCTTATGACTTTAAAAGAACAAGCACTACAAAAAATAAAATCGTTGGTTCAGCGATTTGATGAACAAAAAGAATTTTACAGAAAGTCAGACTATAACGAAACTCATACCAGACGTGATTTTATAGACCCGTTTTGGAAAGCCTTAGGTTGGGATATTGACAACGAAAACGGTTATGCAGAAAGTTATCGTGAAGTCATTCATGAAGATCGTGTAAAAGTAGGCAGTGCAACCAAAGCACCTGATTATTCTTTTAGATTGATTGGCGGAAAAAGGCTTTTCTTTTTAGAAGCTAAAAAACCAAGTGTTCTAATTAAAGAAGAAGTTGCACCAGCTTATCAAGTTCGTAGATATGGTTGGAGTGCAAAAATGCCAATTTCCGTAATTACCGACTTTGAAGAATTTGCCATTTACGATTGTACCAACAAACCAAAACCCACAGATAAAGCCAGTAACGGAAGAATTAAATATTTACAATATTCCGACTACCTAAACGAGTTCGATTTTATTTGGGATACTTTCAGCAAAGAGAAAGTACTGAAAGGCAGTTTTGATAAATACATCACCAGCGA
This sequence comes from Chitinophagales bacterium, assembly GCA_026931905.1. Classification (GTDB taxonomy): domain Bacteria; phylum Bacteroidota; class Bacteroidia; order Chitinophagales; family Chitinophagaceae; genus UBA1930. The sequence goes on along the minus strand of JAIXLB010000073.1, from coordinate 13,604 downwards.
TAAAAACAAAAAAGGAACGACCACCGTTGATAAAGAATTTTTGCAATCATTGGATAAATGGCGAGTGGATTTGGCTTTGAATATTGCTCTTCGCAACAAAGAAATTTCTGAAGACGAACTCAATTTTATTGTTCAACACACCATAGACAGAATAATATTTTTGAGAATTGCAGAAGACCGAAGTGCAGAACCTTATGGAGGTTTAGCTAACGACATCAAAAGTGGAACATTTTACCAAAATCTTTTATACCGTTTTCATCAAGCTGACCAAAAATATAACTCTGGACTTTTTGATTTTAAGAAAGATAAAATCAGCGAGAAAATTACGATTGACAACAAAGTCATTAAAGAGATAATTTCGGAACTTTACTACCCAATTTGTCCATATGAGTTTTCAGTTTTAAGCGTTGAGATTTTAGGAAGTGCTTACGAACAATTTTTAGGCAAACAAATTTCACTTTCCAAAAACGGCAAAGCAGTAATTGAAGAAAAGCCCGAAGTTAGAAAAGCAGGTGGCGTTTATTATACACCGCAATATATTGTAGATTATATCGTAAAAAATACGATAGGAAAACTCATCGATGGTTCGACTGGCTCACCATTAACACCCAAGGAAGTAACCCAAATAAAAATCGTTGACCCTGCTTGTGGAAGTGGCAGTTTTTTGATTGGTGCTTATCAGTTTCTTTTGAATTGGCATAAAGATTTTTACACGCAAAACGGAAAAGTCAGCAAAGGAAATAAGGACAATCCTTTAACACCAACTGGCGAACTTACCACAGCAGAGAAAAAACGCATTTTGCTCAACAATATTTATGGAGTGGATTTGGATAGTAATGCAGTAGAAGTAACCAAACTTTCCTTGCTTTTAAAATGTATGGAAGGCGAAACCAAAGAAACTATTGAAGCACAAGCTAAATTGTTTCACGACCGAATTTTACCAACGCTTGACAATAACATCAAAAGTGGAAATTCTTTAATTGATTTGGATTATTACGACCAAGAATTGGACTTTGGCATAGAAAGAAAAATAAAACCTTTCTCTTGGCAAAAAGCGTTTCCAGAAGTGTTTAACAGGAATGTGCCTATTGATGAACGATTACTTTATAGAAAGCAATTTCAAAAGGTAAAGAAATTAACTGACGATACCGACAAGCTACTTTCTCAAATATTAAATGAGCCAGCAGTTAAGTATGATAAGAAAAATGGAGGCTTTGATGTAGTAATTGGAAATCCGCCTTATGTAAAAGTTTCAGACAAAAAGATTTTTGATTATTTCAATAATAAATTTGTTCATCAAGATTATCAGCAAGATTTGTATTTATTATTTCTTGAGCAATACAAAATGCTTTTGGCAACAGGTGGAAAACTCGGTGTAATTATCCCAAATACTTGGTTGCAAAGTATCAAGTTTAGGAATATCAGAAGTTATTTGATGAATAATTATTATTGGGAAAAGATATTACACATTAAAGACAAAGTGTTTAATGCAGTTGTTGATACTCATGTTTTAGTTTTTGAAAAGAATGTAGAAATTAAAAACACAGAACTTGAAATTGATTTATTAAGCAATAAAGTAATTGAACCCTTTCAAATAATCAGTCAATTAAATCTACCTGATAATGGCGATGTCATTAATATATTAGCCAATGAAGAAGAAAAGAAATTGTTTGAAAAAATAAAAAATAAATCAGTTCAGATATCAGAAATTTCAAAAACATTTTCGGGTATAACATTGTATGAAAAAGGTAAAGGAAATCCACCGCAAACAGCAGAAACAATGAAGTTAAGACCCTTTGATAGTGATAGTTTGCAAAAACCAAAAGTTGGAAATTGGATGCCACTGATGAGGGGAAGTTTAATGAATAGATATGTTAATTTATGGAATAATAATTATTGGGTTGATTATGGTGAATGGCTTGCTGCACCAAGAAATACAAAGATTTGGGAAGCAAAAGAAAAAATTATAGTACGCCAAACAGGGGATAGAATTATTGCAACGCTTATTGATACCAATATCATTTGCAGAAAAAATTTGCATATTATTATTTCAGATGAATTGAACCACAAGTTTATTCTTGGAATTTTAAATTCAAAACTTACAGATTTTTATTATCAACAAATCAATCCTGAACGTGGGGAAGCATTGGCAGAAGTCAAAAAAAACCATATTGAGCAGTTGCCTATTCCAAAAGATATTTCAGACAAACAACAAACCGAAATTATCAAACTTGTAGAACAACTTTTGCAATTCAACAAAGAACTACAAGCCGTAACTTTAGCAGATAAAAAAGACCAATTACAAAACAGAATTTCGTTTACAGAAGATAAATTAAACCAAATAATTTACAAACTTTACGAACTAACTGATGAAGAAATAAAATTGGTGGAAGCAACAAACTAACAATATAAAAATAGCTACCAACATTGGAGTTTGAATGTATAATACTAATTTGTTTTGGCTGAAAGCGTTTGTAATTGATGAGTGTACCTCCTTCAAGAAAATTTACACATTCAACAGTTCATCAAGTATTGCTTTTTTAAAATTATACTTTGAAATATTTGCAAACAAGAAGTATTCTGTATTTAATGGTAAAAAATATTCATTTTCTTTTAGTTTTACCATTCTATAAAATATTATTTGTGGCTTAAAATTGCAAAAAGTAAAACAATAATGTCTGTTTTAAAATTCATCAATAAAAATAAATGGCTTATTCCTCTCATTGGGTTTTTGCTTGCGTATTTTCCTTTAATAAGCTCTGTGATGTCTATTAAAAACGATAGTTGTGTTTTATCTTATCCTATTTTTTATTTTTTTAGTTCGCAGCTACACAATGGCATTATTCCTTTTTGGCATTACAATATGCACTTAGGTTTTTCTTTATATGCCGATCCGGGTACAGCCTTTTTTAATCCATTTTTTTGGCTGTTTGCTTTAGTGGGCAATTCTATATCTGTTTATGTTTGGTATATTTTACTCCATGTGCTTTTTGCTGCTTATGGCACGTATTTATTAGCAAAGCAATTAGGCTTTGAACATAGAACAAGAACAATACTTTCAGTTGCATACATTGCAGGAGGTTATTTTGTAGCACATTTACAACACTCCAATGCTATTATTGAAAGTGCTTATTTGCCTTTTGTAATTAATTATTTGTATGCTTTATTTAAAACACCAACGTTTAAAAATTCTATTTTTTTAGGACTGTTTTTTTACTTATTTACTGTAAGTGGTTACCCTGGTTTTGCAATAGGAATGCCTTATTTTATTGCAATGCTGGGTATAGGATATTTAATAACGAGTTATGGTAAAAATATTTTTCGCAAGAACATAAAACCTGCTTTATTATTTGTTGTTAGCATTGTAATTGCAGTACTGCTTTGTTTGCCTTTTTTGTATGGTATTTATAGCAATTTCGAAAATTTTCAAAGAGGTACAACTTTTAGTGGCAACACTTATTTATTTGAAGGAGGAGCAAGTCCAGCTTTGGGTTTTATGAGTTTTATACTTCCGTTGACAAGCGTTGTAAAAAGTACGCCATTCCCTTCATCTGATATGGCTTGGAACAATATGTATCTTGGGTTAATTCCTTTTCTTTTTTTTATTGCTGCATTGAAATTTAAAAACCTTAAAACGCTTTTACCACATTTAATAGTTGTTGCTTTCTTTTTAGATATTTCTTTTGAAGGGCAGATAAAACAACTGTTTTTTAAATTGCCTTTGTTAAATTTTTTACGCTACAATGGAGGGCTAAGAATTTATGCAATGCTTAGTTTATTAATTATTGCTGGCACAGTTTTAAACGATTATTTTACTACAGAAAAATATGATACTACAAGGCTAAAGAATATCATAAAATATTTTTTAATCATTATATTAGTTACATTAGTTTCAGCAGTTATTTATGGTATTTTTAATAATGAATTTACAAGAAATACCAATGAAAACATTGTAAAACAAATTTTAAATATTGGCTTTTTCCCTGCTCTTGTGCTGCAAAGTTTTTATGTATTCATCGTATTATTACTTGCTAAAAAATGGCTACACAACAAACGAAAATTATGGCTACTCGCTATTGCAGATATTGTTTTATGCTTTTGGGTTAACCTGCCATTTTCAGGATTAAGTATTCAATCAATGCCTGCTATTACAAAAGATATTGAAGCATCTACAAATTATGTAAACAGCTTTACTCATAATAATATTATTACAGAAAAAGAACAAAATCCTGCTGTAAATCATGTTGTTTTTGCACCTGCATTAATGAGTAAAAAAGTGGGTACAATTCCTCTTCATGCTTATCCTTCTGGTAAAAAATCTTATTTTGATTTTATAGCACAAAATGGATTTGATTATTTTAATAATAAACCGTTTTGTTATTTATTTTCTGCACAACAACAAGCTCTGCCTTATACTATTAATGCTGCTACAATAGAAATAAATTGTAGCACTTTACAAGATGATACTTTGTTTATTCATCAAAATTTCGATAAAAACTGGAAAGCTTATACTGCTGAAAAGCCTTTACAAATAAGCCTTTGGCAAAATACTTTTATGAAAATTACTTTACCTCCTCATACCAAAAATGTTTCTCTTGTTTTTAAGGATAGTATAGAGAATAAGTTAATGTTTTTGCCACTAATAGGTTGTTGTGTTATTGCAATTTATTTGTTCATCAATTTTATAAAAAGAAAAAATGAATAATAATGTTTACAGGAATTATAGAAACCAAAGGAATTATTAAAAATATATTTTTAAAAGGAAGTAATAAAACTTTTGAAATTGAAAGCGATATTACTAATGAGTTAAGAGTTGATCAAAGTATTGCTCACAATGGTATATGCTTAACAGTAGAAAAAATAAATGAAAAAATATATACAGTTACAGCAATAGAGGAAACATTACAAAAAACTACTGCCTGTTTATGGCAAATAAATGATACAATAAACCTTGAAAGGTGTTTGCTGGCTAATAGTAGAATTGATGGACATTTTGTACAAGGACATGTAGATACTACAGCTATTTGTATTGCAAAAAAAGATAACAATGGTAGTTGGCTTTTTACTTTTGAGTTTGATAAAAAATTTGCAGCTTTAGTTATTGAAAAAGGCTCTGTTTGTGTAAATGGAATAAGCCTTACCTGTTTTAATGTTACCAATAATAGTTTTGATGTTGCTATTATTCCTTTTACATATACACATACCAATATTGGCAAAATAGCAATAGATGATAAAGTAAATATTGAATTTGATGTATTGGGAAAATACATTAACAAGTTTAAGAGTGTAGAATAAATTAAAGAAAAAAAACGATGTCATTCTGA
>JAIXLB010000073.1:923-8214 GCA_026931905.1 Chitinophagales bacterium | reverse complement strand
CTGCCCAAACCATAGTACTGCATTTCAGCAGATCCTTCGCTTCGCTCAGGATGACAGGAAAAGGGGGAATGAAAATAAAAAGGCTTCCTCGTTTAAGAAGAAGCCTTTGACAATTTCATTTTATTAAAATCTATGCACTTTAACCTAAATAAGCTTTTAATGCACTACTATAACGAGCTTTTTGCAAACGTTTAATGGCTCTTTCTTTAATTTGACGAATACGTTCTTTAGTTAAATCGTATTTTATGCCAATTTGCTCAATAGTTACACCATTTTCGCCATCTAATCCAAAATAAGCATTTACAATTTCTGCTTCTCGTGGAGAAAGAGATTTTAAAACTCTTCTAATTTCTTCACGAAGCGAATCTTTCATAATATCATCATCAGTATCGCCACTGCCTTCTAATAAATCTCCCATAGCTACATCTTCTGCTTCATGTACAGGAGCATCTAAACTGGAGTGCCTTGTATTGCTTTGGAAAATGTTGTTAATTTCTGTTTCACTCATTTCCAAAATTTCAGAAAGTTCTTCTGTAGAAGGTTCACGTTCATGCTCTTGTTCAAAAGCCATGTAAGCTTTATTAGCTTTGTTATAAGTGCCAATTTTATTTTGAGGAAGACGTACCAAACGTCCTTGCTCTGCCAAAGCTTGCAAAATGGATTGGCGAATCCACCATACAGCATAAGAAATAAATTTAAAGCCTTTTGTTTCATCAAAGCGTTGAGCCGCCTTTATAAGACCGAGATTTCCCTCGTTGATGAGGTCACTTAAAGAAAGCCCTTGGTGTTGGTATTGCTTGGCTACAGATACCACAAAACGTAAATTAGCTTGTACTAATTTATCAAGAGCTCTTTGATTACCCATCTTTATTTTCTGTGCCAGTGTTGTTTCCTCTTCGGGACTGATCATAGGAATTTTAGAAATTTCCTGTAGATACTTTTCTACTGCTTGCGAATCACGATTGGTAATCTGGGTTGCAATTTTTAGTTGCCTCATATTTGTATATTACTTGTTCTATTTATAACGACTTAGACTTGTAAAAGTTTAATTTCGTTGCAAAATTGTTTAAAAATTTAACCCCACATTGTTAATTAAGGTTGCAAAATTAAGTTTAATTGCTTAAAACGTAGCATTTATTTTATTTATCTTACTTGAATTGCACCAATTATTTTAATTTACTGTTAAAAAAAACAGTTTTAATGAAATTTTTTTAAAAAAACTACAATTATTTCATTCAACTTATCAAAAAATAAGCCAAGCTTTATTGCATATTATTTTTAATGGAAAGTTTGAAAAAACAATAAAGATTTATATTCGTTGCCTAAAGCATTTTTATTGAATTAGAAATGTGTACTCATTTTTAGATATAGATGTAATATTATGAATAATAGATTTAAACATAAATTTTTACTGTGTTTTCTCTTGGGAGTTTCTTATGTATTGCAAGCACAAAATTTTAATAACGAGTGGATTGATTATGGTAAAACTTATTACAAGTTTAAAATAGCAGCCAATGGATTGTATCGTATTAATCAAACAGCGTTACCTACACCATTAAATAATATTCCTGTAGAGCAGTTACAGCTATGGCGTAATGGAAATCAAGTGCCTTTGTTTACAAGTGTTGCAACAGGCATTTTACCTGTTAATGGATATATAGAGTTTTGGGGAGAAAAAAATGATGGTGTTCCTGATAAACCTTTGTACAGAGTTAATACCAATCAATTATCGGATAAGATAAGTTTGCAAACGGATACTGCCGTTTTTTTTCTTACTGTAAACCCTGTTATTGCTCAAAATTTACGATATGGCTTAGGCACAAACAATGTTGCAGGAAATTCCTTACCAGCAGAACAATCTTTTATATATACACATAGGGTTGATTTTAAAGAAAACTTAAACAGAGGTTATGGGGAAAATGCTGGCGAAAGATTAACTTCATCTTCTTATGATGTAGGAGAGGGTTGGGGTTCAAGAGAAATTACTGCTACAGACCCTTATTTATTTTCAATATCAAATTTATTTCCTTATTCATCTGGAGGCAATGCAACTTTGAGTATGGCGGTAGATGGCGTTTCGTATTATTCAAGAAATGTAACACTGAAGTTTAATAATACTGCTTATATAAATAATCAGTTTTTAAATAATCAGGAAGCAAAAGTATTGAGTGGAACATTGCCTGCATCTGCTATAAGCAATGGCAGTAACGATTGTAGAATTGAAATTACGCCAACCAATCCATCGGATAATGTAAATAGAATTTATGCAGCTTATGTTACTTTAAGCTATTCAAGAATTTTTAATTTTGGCAATGCTACCAGTTTTAATTTTTCATTGGCAGCAAGCACAAACCCTGCTGGTACTTATATAGAAATTTCCAATTTTAATAGTACAGCAATTCCTGTTTTGTACGACATAACCAATGATGTAAGATATGTTGCAGTAGTAGCAAATGGTTTAATAAAGTTTGCTTTACCTTTTTCTTCTGTAGTAAGAAATTTTATTTTAGTAAGTCAAGATGCAAGTGCAATAAATACTGTAAATAATTTTCAATCAAAAACATTTGTAAACTTTAATCAAACAGCTAATCAAGGCAATTATTTAATTGTTTCCAATAAATTAGTTGGCATCAATGCAGGAGAATCTGTAGATCAATATCGTCAATACAGAGCAAGTGCTGTTGGTGGTGGTTTTAATGCTAAAATTTATGATATAGATGAGTTGGTAGATCAGTTTGCTTTTGGAATAAAAAAACATCCATTAAGTGTAAAGAATTTTGTACGTTTTGCAAAGCAAAGTTTTACAACCAATCCTACGCATATTTTTATTATTGGTAAAGCTGTGGCTTATGATGAATATGCTTTAAATCAGGATAAAGTTGATGCAGATAAATTAAATCTTGTACCCACTTTTGGTTGGCCTGCATCAGATGCTTTATTGGTTTCGGAAAGTGTAAATCCTGCACCATTGTTAATGGTAGGAAGGCTTTCAGCAGTTAATCAAAACGAAGTTTTAACTTATTTACAAAAAGTACAGCAGTATGAACAACAAGCTGCAAGCAATATTCAAACAGTTGAGAATAAGCTTTGGCAAAAACAAGTTGTACATGTAGCAGGAGGCAATGATCCAAGTATTGAACCAATGCTTATTGCCTATTTGAATAGCTATAAAAATATTATTAATGACACTTTGTTTGGAGCAAAGGTTGCCGATTTTAATACAGTTTCAACAGGAGGAGGGGCAACACCTGCTGTAATTGATTTATTGAAAAGTTATTTTACAAATGGCATTGCTTTGCTTACCTATTTTGGCCATAGTGCTGCTACACAATTAGATTATAATTTAAACAATCCATTGGATTATAATAACCCTGGAAAATATCCTATGTTTTTATTGAATGGTTGTAACGCAGGAAACTTTTTTGATTATGATGCCTCCAGATTAAGTAACATAACATCTTTTTCAGAGAAATTTGTTTTTGCCAATCAGCATGGATCAATAGGTGTTGTAGCAAGTTCTCACTTTGGTTTAACAGGTTTTTTAAATACCTATTCAACTGCATTTTATAATTCTATAAAAAATACATCGGGCTATAAAAATTATGTTGCCAAAAATATGCTTGATGCCATGGTGCCTTTTAATGCCAACGATTTTTTTCAAAGAATACATATAGAGCAATTTATTCTTCATGGCGATCCTGCAATAAAAGTATATGCTTCGGATAAACCAGATTTTGCAGTAGAAGAAAATGCTGTAACTATTAATCCTTCTGTACTTTCAGTAGCAGATAATCAATTTACCTTAAAAGCAAAATTGTATAATTTAGGAAAAGCACAAGCATCAAAAGTTATTAATGCTGGCGACTCTTTGCATGTTATTGTAAAATGGCAGCATGGCGATGGAACAACTGATTATTTGTTCAGAGGATTTTTAAAACCTTCTATTAGAAATACTGATTCTATTGTAATGAATGTACCCATTGCTCCTGTAAGAGATAAGGGAAACAACTGCATAACCATTATATTAGATAGCCTTAATCAATACGATGAGTTAAGCAAAGTAAATAATACTACTAGTAAATGTTTTTACATTTTTGATGATGATATAAAACCTGTATATCCTTATAACTATTCTATTGTAAAAGAAAGTTCAACTAAGTTATATGCTTCAACAGCCAATCCTGAAGCAAGTTCCAAAACGTATAGAATGGAAATGGATACAACAGAATTGTTCAACTCTTCTTTTAAAATAACCCAAAATATTACAAGTGTTGGAGGCGTAATAGAATTTAATCCTGCTATAACTTTTACAGATTCTACAGTGTATTATTGGCGTGTGGCACCTGTTTCAATTTCTGGAGATATGAGATGGAATACTGCAAGTTTTATTTATTTGAATGGCACAGAAACAGGTTACAATCAATCGCATTTATACCAACACTTTAAAAGCAATTTACAAAGAATTGTATTAGATAGCAATTCAAGAAAATGGAATTTTGATAAAGCACTTACAAGTTTATCGGTTACGCAAGGTGTATTTCCATATTCCCCTTACGATGCAGATTATTCTGTTTTTAAAAATGGTAAATATGTTGTTTCAAGTGGTTGTTTAGGATATTCAGTTCGCTGGACTTTGTTTGACCCAGTTACAATGAAACCCTATTACAACCAAGCTATACCTGCATTAGATTCTTTGGGAACATCTGGAGGTTTTATGGGTAGCAGTAATATTAATTGTCCTAAGCCTGGCAGACAATTTAATTTTGAATTTGGCTATAACTCTCTCACAGAAAGAAATAAAATGAGAGATTTTATCAACTGGATTCCTAACAATGTTATTGCAGTGGCAAGGGTAAATTTAGATTTACCTTTTGATAGCAATCCTGTAAGTGTTTGGCAAGCTGATGCTATACCCAATGGAAGTTTAAACAATACTTTATATGGAAAATTACTAGAAAATGGTTTTGCCAATTTAGATTCGTTTTATTATCCACGTTCATGGGTTTTTTCATTTCAAAAAAACAATACATCATTTACGCCAACAGCAGCTTTTGGCTTTGATATAAACGATGTTGCTTTATTGGATTTAACAGTGCAATCAACAGATACATTGGGTTATATTACATCTCCCTTATTAGGACCTGCCAAACAATGGAAACAACTTAAATGGAGAGGTAAAAATGATGAAGTTTTACCTGGCGATATTGCTTTGCTGGATGTTATTGGAGTTACTACATCAGGTACAGAAACTGTATTATTCAATAACTTAAATACAGCACAACAAGACTTTGATATTACCTCAATTAATGCTACAACTTATCCTTATATAAAATTAAAATTAACCAATAAAGATGCCGTACATCTTACACCATATCAGTTAAGATATTGGCGTTTAATAGCAGATTTATTACCTGAAGGTGCTTTAGTTCACAACCTATATTTTAATTTTAAAGATACTTTAGAAGCAGGAGAAATATTAAATGCTGCCATAGTTTTTAAAAACATAAGCAATGTAAGTTTTGCAGATAGTATAAAGGTTGATGTAACTATAACTAATGCAAATGGGGTTACTACTGTAGTCAATATTCCTAAAATTAAAAAACCTTTTAATGCTGGCGATACAGCTATATTAAATATACCCATTAATACAAAAGATTATGTAGGAAAAAATACATTATTTATAAATGTAAATCCCAACTATGCACAACCAGAGCAATATTTATTCAACAATTTTATGTATAAAGATTTTTATGTAAAAAATGATGTAATAGACCCTATTGTTGATGTAACTTTTGATGGAGTACATATTTTAAATGGAGATATTGTTTCTGCCAAACCTGCTATTAGAATTGAGTTAAATGATAATGCTAAATATTTAAAATTAGATGATACAGCAGGCATTACTATTCAACTTCGTTATCCAGATTATACAGTAAAACGTTTTCAATATGGTACAGATACATTAAAGTTTACACCTGCAACATCAGGCAATGAAAACAAAGCAATTGCAGATTTTACCCCTCTGCTTTCGCAAGATGGAGAATACGAAATTATTGTAAGCGGAAAGGATAAAAGTGGAAACAAAGCAGGTAATAAAGAATACAGAGTTGCTTTTAATGTAAATAATAACCCCATGATTTCTGATGTATTTAATTACCCCAATCCATTTACAACTTCTACTGCATTTGTATTTACACTAACAGGAAGTCAAATTCCATCTAATATAAGAATCCAAATTTTAACTATTACAGGAAAAATTGTAAAAGAAATAAATAAAGATGAATTAGGGGCAATACATATTGGCAGAAATATTACAGATTACAAATGGGATGGAACTGATATGTATGGGCAAAAATTAGCCAATGGTGTTTACTTGTACAGAATTATTACCAACTTAAATGGCAATGCGTTAGAAAAGTTTGATATTAGAGACAACTATGGAGATAAAATTGCTACTGATAAATATTTTAAAGCAGGCTATGGAAAAATGTATTTAATGCGATAGATGATAGGGTTAATCATTTAATTGATTTATTGAGGGTAGTTGTCTTATATCACTATTGAAGCAACAGTTTCTGATCTTCGTTTCAGGTCCTCGCTGCATTTCGTCTGCTGTAGCCTTTTCACTGTAAATGATAGTTCACGAATATCAAATGTTGAATAGTTGGAGAAATAAAAAATAATTTTCACGTAAACTGCCTGTTAAAATTAAAACACTAACTTTACTATATCCTAAAATTAATGCTCATGAAACCATTATTCCTTCTTTTTACAAGCATTATTCTAAGGAATAATGTTGTTAAGGCACAACCGCCTTGCACTAATGGTCATACTAATACAGATTTAAGTACTTCTCTTTCTGCTGGGCTTTATTATATAGATACTGATGTGTATGTTACAAGTGATATTACCATAACTGATGCTGAACTATTGATAGCAGGCAATGTAACCATTTATGTTCAAAGCGGAGTAACACTTACTTTAAAAGGTGTACATATATACGGCTGCGATGAAATGTGGCAGGGAATTATATTAGACCAAGAAGCCAAAATTGTTTGCAATGCAGGAGCTACGTATGATAATACTTTGATTGAAGATGCAGATGTGGCAATTAAACTTTATCCTGTAGCAAGTTTCCCTTATGATATTTATTATTACGACTGAGCAATTGGAGCAAGTGTTAATGTAGTAGATATAAAAAATACCATTTTCAACAGAAACAGAATAAGTATAAATTTTCATAAAGCAAGATTTGCTTACCCAACATATCCTGCAATCATTCTGCCTGATT
>JAIXLB010000073.1:0-913 GCA_026931905.1 Chitinophagales bacterium | reverse complement strand
TTTCATAAAGCAAGATTTGCTTACCCAACATATCCTGCAATCATTCTGCCTGATTTTTACCCCATAAAAATTTATAATACCATTTTTACCTGCCGTGACATTCCTTTTACCATAGGCAGCAATGTGTGGGTAGATTATGAAGTATTTAAAAATACCACGTTAACCAGTTCAACCTCTTACCCCAATACGCCTGCAAGCAATAGCTCTCCCTATATAAATAATAGTGTTTATTCCCCCAATAATTCCCATGCTTATTTAAAATATCCCTATAACAGCACTCCTACTAAATCCGAAATTGGCATCTACGCCGAAGCGTATGAAAATGGTTTGTACAAAATAGGCTTTGAAGACGATGGTGTTACTACCAACAATGTAACCCTTTTTGATAACCATGATTACGGAATAAAAATGCTGGTAGCAGATGTAAAAATTGAAAACTGTACTTTTCAAAATACTCCTGAAGCTAATGCTAACCCAACCACTGGTATTTTTGTAGAAGATATTAGTGAGGTAGGCTTTTGGATTGATACCAGAACAAATGCTGGCAAGCCTCACAATGCTTTTTTTGATTGCGGTACGGCTATATTATCTAACTTTTATACACAGGTACATATTGAAAGCAATGATATACGCAGCAGTAAAACACAAACATTGACAAATGTGCAGCATGGTTTGGCAGGAATTACGGTTCGTACCAATGGTTTTGGATTTCCTTCGTCCGGATATGGAGCACTTAGTTATAACAATACTGTAAAAATTAATAATAATGAATCGGTAAATATTGCCTACCCCATTACTTTACAATTCGACTACAATCCGTGGACGGCTCTTGGATACGGGCTTCCCAACCATATTGACATAAATGACAATTGGATTGCTTTATACAGACAATCGGGTAGTATAAATGATGTAT
>JAIXLB010000075.1:1892-17930 GCA_026931905.1 Chitinophagales bacterium | reverse complement strand
GAGTACAGAAAAAAACTTTTCTATTAACCACTATCGGTTTGCCTATTCTTATTTTTGGCATTTATGGTTTAATCATTTATTTCACTATTAAAACTGCTGATAATTTTACTATTGCCGTTGCAGATAATGCTAATGTGTTTGATGGAAAAATTAATCAAATTAATGATGCTGAAATAAATTTTGTTTTAGTACAAAACGAAACTCCCGAAACGCTTACAACACAAGTAAATACTAAGAAAATTAATGCCTTTGTATTCATTCCTAAAACGTTTGATTTTAGTAATACAAAAGATTCTATACAAATTGTTTCTGAAAAAAGTATAGGCATTATGACAAGAGAAAAAATTCATACTAAACTGAATGGGCTTATAGAAGAAAAAAGAATGTTGAACAGTTTGAATATTACTAAACACCAGTTGGATAGTTTGCAAAAAGGCAATGCCATTATTTTTACATCAACCAAAGGAGTTGAAGATAGTAATAATAAAGCAGGCATAAGTTATGGTGTAGGCTTTGTTTCAGGTTTTTTAATTTACATTATTTTATTTATTTATGGTACTATGGTAATGCGTGGCGTAATGGAAGAAAAAACAAATCGTATAGCAGAGGTAATTGTAAGTAGTGTAAAACCTTTTCAATTAATGTTGGGAAAAATTATTGGTATAGGTTCTGTAGGTTTGGTTCAATTTTTAATTTGGATTATTATATTAATTGGGCTACAGCTTTTAATTCCTGTTTTATTTCCTGATTTGCTTACACAAATACAAGCTCAACCTATGCAGCCTGGAATTGCAGGTGCTGCAAGTGTTACACAAGATAATCCTGCCATTCACGAATTAATGAATGGTATTCATCAAATAAATTGGGGCTTAATTTTAAGTTGTTTTATTTTTTATTTTTTAGGTGGCTATTTTTTATACTCCTCTTTATTTGCAGCAGTGGGCAGTACAGTAAACGAAGACCCACAAGATGCTCAAAGTTTAATGTTGCCTATAACAATGCCTATTGTTTTTGCAATGGTAATAATGATGAAAGCTGTAAATGACCCTAATAGCAGCGTAGCAGTTTTTGGAAGTATTTTTCCTTTAACCTCACCAATAGTTATGATGGCTCGTGTAGCTCATGGTGTACCAGATGGAGTTTCTATAATTCAATTACTATTAAGCATGGTTATTTTAATTATAAGTTTTTTAGGCACTACATGGCTTGCAGGAAAAATATACAGAACTGGAATTTTAATGTATGGTAAAAAAGTAACTTGGAAAACCATTGGCAAATGGGTGGTTAGAAAAAATTAAATTTATAACTATAATCACAATAAAAAATCCTCAAGAATATACTTGAGGATTTTTTTATAAATACAATGCTTTTTCTATTAAATACTAATGTCTTCAACTTTAAATTTTAATACGCCATTGGGGGCTATTATTTCAGCAACTTCGCCTTTTTGTTTTCCTATTAAACCCATACCAATAGGAGAAGATGAAGAAATTTTTCCTGACTTTAAATCTGCTTCTTTCTCGCCAACTATTTGATAGGTAAAAGATTTTTTTGTTGCCATATTGGTAATGGTAACTTTTGTTAAAATGCGTACCCTGCTTGTATCAATAGTATCTGTACTAACTATTTTGGCAGTAGCTATAATACCTTCTAACTGTTTTATTTTTGCTTCTAATAAACCTTGTGCATCTTTAGCACTATCATATTCTGCATTTTCTTTTAAATCGCCTTTTTCTCTGGCTTCTGCAATAGCTTTAGAGGCAGCAGGTCTGTCTATAGACTTCATTTTCTGAAGTTCTTCCTTCATTTTATCAAATGTTTCTTGTGTTACGTATTCACTCATAATTCTTTTATTTAGAATATATAAAAAAAATACAACGCCACATATTCAATGAAGCGTTGCAATGAGTAGCGAAAGTAGTAATTTTTTTTAAAAAAACAAAGGACTTCTTGGATTTGGCAGATTCAAGTCATAAGTGCAACAGTTAATTAATTGGGCTTATCATAATAGTCTATTATCTTAGCGTGAACTAAAAATTTATTTTTTATGAAAAAGTTAATTACGCTTTCATTGATAATTATAATTTTTAGTAGTTGGACATTAACTGAAAACAAAACAACTTCAGTGCCAGATGAACTATTTTCCAATGTATCAATTGGCGAGGTTAAAGATGCAGCAAAAAAGTATTATGAAGCAGGTTGTAGGGTAAGAAATGGAGAAAAACCACAAATCAAATGTGATTTTGCTGCGGGGACGTGTAAAAAAGAAAAAAAGTGCACTCCTATTACTACTCTTGTCTATGAATTTGGATTTGATGATATTGAGTCTATCTCTGCTGAGTATGCAGACGCTATGCTTGCAGATGGTTACATAGATGAAGAAGACTGGCATTCCTCTTTTTATCTTGCGTTTCAGTTGTTATTCGAATATTTATCAAGCCAATAATAAAAGAGGTTATAAATTTATTTTTTCTAATATGGAAGGAAGATGTGTTCTTGCTTTGAGGAATATCTTTCTCTTTTTTATTTATTTTCAATGGCACGTGTACTTTTAACCAGTATTATACTCATTATTGTATGCTCATTATTTGTTTCATGCTTTAAAACAAATAATTTAATGCTAACTACATCTCATGATTCATTAACAATTTCCCCTAATACTACATATCTCTCATTTGCTGCATATACAGATAAGGCTGGTAATTTATTTTATTCGTTATATGATGAATATGATAGTACTATCAAAATAATAAATATAAAAAGCAAAGTATCTAAATCTGTAAAAGTCCCTTTCAGCAATAGAATTGAAGTGGAGAACCCTCTTAAAGATTATATAATACATAATTTTGATTCTATTTTTTTACAACACCACTACCAAATTTCCATTATAGATACGTCTGGAAAAATAAAGTATGAGTATTTAATTAATGCCCCTTTTTCTGACACATTTCCAGATACTATAAGAAATAGCTTAGGATCATTATTTTCTATGTATTATAATGAAATATCAAAAGAGTTATATCTACGGCAATATTCCGGTAAATATTATTCATGGTCGAAAGGCTACTATAGTATTCCTGTTGAAGCAGTTTTTAAGTTAAGAGATAGTTTATTTAAAGATGTAGCTATATATTATCCGAATAAATACCAACAAAATTATTATGGGGACTTAAATAATGTTTATCATACAGTAGCAGGGAAAAATGATATCTTCTCTTTCGAAGCAGATGAGAATATTTATATTCTCAACAAAGAGAATGGGAAGATAAGTAAAAATTCCTGTAAAAGTACTTTTGATACTTCTGATGTACAACCATTATCAACAAAATATAAGGATGATATAAATAAACGAATAGACCATCTTACAGTTAGCCCTTGCTATTTAAAAATATTATACGATCCATACAGAAAATTATATTATAGATTTTTTTCTGCTGCTGTACCTTTAAGAAATAAAAACGGAACATATAATACTCATGCTGATAAGGAACTATATTTAATGGTTTTAGATAATAAATTTAATTTATTAAAGGAGTACCCATTAAAAAATAATGAATGGTATTGGTCTTTTATAACTGAAAAGGGGTTATATCTTCAGAGAACACTAAAAGGAACCGTAAATCAAAATACAGAAAATGGACAACAAATTATTTTTGATATTTTTACTTTCTCTTTGGATTAATTTTTCAGTAGGTTGTTCTCAAAATAAAGTTAAAATATCATCGGTTGATAATCAAATAGAAACAGATGATTATTCACAAAGAGTAAAGAACATTACACAATATCTGCAATTACAGAATATAGATATTAGTGATACATGTACAGATATATTTATAATACAAGCAAGTAAATGTGGGTCTTGTTCTGAAGAGAGTTTTGCACTCCTCAAACAAGAATTTGCTTCAACAAATAATATTAAGAAGATTTTTATTCTTACTGAGAAAAATATTGTAGCCCAAACTTTTATAAAGAAAAATTTTCCATCAGAAACGACAAGAATGTTTTATGACATAAATGATAAACTTGCACAATATGGTCTTTATTTTATGAAAAATACATACATAGCATATTGTAACAAGTCAGTAGCCTCATGGAAGTTTATAGGTAGAATTGATGAGTAACATTTTTTGCAATATTTTTATTATGGTTTCTTTAAAAATATTTGGTTTATAAAATAAACTACTTTACTTTTGTGTTTTCAAATGATGATTTAATGAAAAAATTAGTAGGCATTATTACAAGCGTTTTTTTGTTTTCAAATGTGTTTGCACAAACAAAAATTACGGGTACAGTAAATGATAATAAAAATAAGCCTTTAGCTGGTGTAAGCATTAGTATTCTTAATACTTACGATGGTGCAACATCGGATGTTAATGGCAAATTTTTTATGACAACCAACGAACAGGGTGCATTTATAATTGAAGCAAAAATGTTGGGTTATAAATCTGCCACACAAAATATTTCATTGAATAAAAATGAGATTAAAATTGACTTTATTTTAAAAGAAGAGGTTAGCGAATTGAAAGCTGTAACTGTTACTGCAGGAAGCTTTGAAGCGGGTGATAAAAAAAGAGTTGCTACTGTTTTAACTGCTTTAGATGTTTATACAACAGGAGGAGCCAATGGCGATATTACAAGTGCCATAAAAACCTTACCAGGAACACAGCAAGTAGGAGAGCAAGAGGGTTTATTTGTTCGTGGTGGTGCAGGTTATGAAACTAAGCAAATGATAGATGGAATGGTTGTTAATAATCCTTTTTACAGTGGATCGCCAGATATTGCTACAAGAGGAAGATTTGCACCTGGATTATTTAAAGGAAATATTTTTAGCACTGGTGGTTATAGTGCATTATATGGGCAAGCATTAAGCAGTGTGTTATTGTTAGAAAGTATTGATTTGCCCAATCGTTCAGAAGCAAGTGCTTCTATAAGTTCTGTGTTTGTTGGTGTAGGTTTTCAAGATTTGGCAAAAAATAAAAAATATTCCTATGGCATTAATTATGGTTACACCAATTTAGTGCCTTACTTTTCCTTAGTAAAGCAAAAGCCAGATTATTTTTTAATGCCTGAATTTCATAATGCAGATGCCAATTTTAGGATAAAAACCAAAAGAGGAGGCATGATAAAATACTATACTAATTTTTCTGCTAACAAAATGGGATTAAGAAATGTAGATATAGACAGTAGTTTATTGAAAGATGCTTTTACTTTGAAAAATAATTTTTGGTACAATAATGTGTCGTATAGAGAAAATTTAGGTAAGGGCTGGAAATCCTTATTGGGCTTTAGTTACAGCACTAACAATGATATTATACAAACAGATATTCAAAATCAAAACAATCAATCTGTAACCACAGGAATACATTATATTGATGATAAGAAAATTGCTTTAAACAGCCAACAAAATTTAACTGTTTTAAGAGGAGTTTTAGAAAAAAGAATTAGCGGCATTAGTACTATAAGGTTTGGCTCGGAGTATTGGTACTCGTTCAATAAATATTTATACAATAATAATTTTACATCAACAATAAAAGATCATTACACAGCCATTTTTGCAGAAACTGATTTGTATATAACCAATCAATTAGCCTTTAAAGCTGGAGGAAGATTTGAGTATTCATCTATGATGAAAGCTGGGAATATTGCACCTCGTTTAGCATTAGCTTATAAAACTGGCAACAATGCACAAATGAGTATTGCTTTTGGTGAATTTTACCAAAAACCAGAAGTATTGCAAATTATGAATTACAAAAATGGTGTGCATCAAACAGGTTATACAAAAGCAACACACTATTTAATTAATTACATAAAAAATACTTCGTTACAAACTTTTAGAGTAGAAGCATTTTATAAAAAATACAACAATTTAATAAAAATTTTTCCAGATACAAATAATACTGGAAATGGCTATGCACAAGGGTTTGAACTATTTTGGAGAGATAAAAAAACTTTTAAAAATATAGATTACTGGATAAGCTATAGTTATTTAGATACTAAAAGAGATTTCTTAAATTATCCTACAACATTACAACCCACATTTGCTACTCCACATACATTGAGTGTTGTTACAAAAACGTTTGTTACAAAATGGAAAACGGGCTTCAACTTTACTTACAATTTTGCCACAGGTCGTCCATATTACAATATTGCATTTAACAACAACACAAATAAGTACGAAATTTTTGATGAAGGCAAAACCATTAGCTTGCACAATCTTGGTTTTAGTTTAAATTATTTACCCAATCTTGGAAAACAAAATGCCAAAACTTTTATAGTATTAGTTGCCAGTATAACCAATGTTTTAAACTCAAACTTAATTTACAACTATCGTTATTCATATAATGGATTGAATAAAGTAGCAGTAACGCCACCCGCCAAGCAATTCTTTTTTATAGGATGTTTTTTGAGTTGGGGTGTTGATAAAACACAAGATGCCATTAATAATAATCTTTAAATTTTTTAACCAATAAAAACAACAATTATGAAACAGTTATTTATCGCTTTCGCTTTACTTTTTAGTACAGCAACATTTGCACAATCTGATAAATATATGAGTGCCATGAAAGCAAATATTCAACAAATGAAAGATGCCAAAACCAGTGAAGAAAATATTGCAGTAATTCAAAAATTTGAACGAATAGCTGAAGCAGAAAAAACACAATGGTTGCCTTATTATTATGCTGCTATGTTAAAAGCAACAATGGCAATTATTTCACAAGAAGATAATAAAGATGCTCTTGCAGATGAAGCAACAACAACATTAGATAAAGCAGATGCACTCTCTAAAAACAATAGCGAAATTTTGTGCATTAGAAGCTTAATTGCAACAGCAAAAATGTTGGTAAATCCTCAGGCAAGATATATGGAGTTTGGTATGTTGATTAACAAATATATTAATGAAGCCAAAAAAGCAGATGCCAATAATCCACGTCCTTATTATTTAGAAGCAAGCAATATATTTAATACTCCCAAACAATTTGGTGGTGGTTGCGAAAAATCGAAACCCATTGCTGAAAAGGCTTTACAGTTGTACAATAGCTTTAAACCAGAAAATGAAATTGCACCCAATTGGGGTAAAGAAAATATTGAGCAAATATTAAAAGCATGTAATTGATTTTTTAAAAATTTTTATTAAAATATTTAATCAATAAAAAATGGAAAAAGAATTTTCTGCAAATGACAGCATTGCTCTTATAGAAGAGATGATAAATAAAGCCAAAAGCAATTTTAGTGATGATAGTTTCTTATACCTCCTTTGGGGTTGGGTTATTTTTATTTGTTCTGTTGGTCATTTTTTATTACTAAAATCTGGTTTGGTAAAAAATCCTGAATACATTTGGGTACTTACATGGATAGCTGTATTAGTGCAAATATTTTATATTTTTAAAGTTGAAAAAAAGAAAAGAGTTAAAACATATACTGACGAAATAATTGGTTATTTATGGATGACTTTTGGCTTTACTATGTTTTTTATAACTATAATTTTAGGATATACAAGTAATTGGGTTACTCTTTACCCGCTACTACTTTTTTTATACGGTACCCCAACATTTTTAAGTGGAGTTATTATAAAATTTATGCCTTTAAAAATAGGAGGAATATCTTGTTGGATTTTAGCATTTGTTGCTAAGTTTACTCCAAATATTTATATTTTATTATTGTTAGCACTTGCTGTTATTGCAGCTTGGATAATACCTGGTTATTTATTAAAAATAAAATTCAAAAAAGATAAGGTATGAGCAACGAAAAAAAACTGACTGAGCAGGAAAGTCTGCAACTCATTACTTCTATGATACAAAAAGCGAAGGCAAGTTATCATGATAAAGGCATCAGTGCTATTTTGTGGGGAGTTACAATAGCAATAGCATCGTTGTTGAGTTATTTGCAAATTGAATTGAATTTTGATTTTCCTTTTGATCCTTTTTTACTGATTATAGTTGCCATCGTTTTTCAAATTTATATTTCTGTAAAAGAAAGTAAATTAAACAAAGTTACAAAGCATGAAGATGCTGCTATAAATGCTGTTTGGCTTACTTATGGTATTTCTATTTTAGGGCTTGTAGCTTATATAAATATTGTGCCAAATGTATCTGCACAATTATCAAAACAAGAAGGCTGGGAATTTGTAAAACACTACATAAATAATACTAAACCCGATGAAATATTATCGCCATTTGTGTTAAGCTCTTATTCGTTATTTATTTTGCTGTATGCTTTTCCTACTTTAGTTACAGGCATTACAAAAAAATTTGTGCCAATGATTGTAGGTGCTATTTTAGCCTATGTATTTTTTATCATTTCATGTTTTACTGCTTTAAAGTTTGACTTATTGTTAGGAGCATTAGCAGCAATTGTGTGTTGGTTAATTCCTGGTATTATTTTAAGAAGGAAATTTTTGAAATTACGCAACAATAATGTTTAAAGAGCTTGATCCCATATTACATTCTCAACTTCGCCTTGCAGTGATGAGTTTGCTTATTGGTATTAAAGAAGCAGAGTTTACTTTTATTAAAGAAAAAACAAACGCAACTGCTGGAAATCTTTCTGTGCAAATTCAAAAACTAAAAGATGCAGGATACATAGAAGTAAACAAACAGTTTAAAGATAATTACCCCTTAACCACATGCTCTATTACAAAAAAAGGAATTGAAGCATTTGAAAAATATGTAAAAGCATTACAAGGTTATTTGCATACAGATACAAATTAGTGTATTGTTTAAATGCATTATAATCGCTAAATTTTCTTTCAATAAATTACAAGTTGCTATTTAGCTTATTTTTATTGCATGGAAAAAATAGTTTTAGTTGATGAGTATGATAATGAAATAGGTGTTGAAGAAAAAACAAAAGTACATCAATTGGGGCTTTTACACAGAGCCTTTAGTGTGTTTATTTTTAATGATAAAAATGAAATGCTTTTACAACAAAGGGCATTTAATAAATATCATAGTGGTGGCTTATGGACTAATGCTTGTTGCAGCCATCCTCATAAAAACGAAACTGTAGTTAATGCAGCAAAAAGAAGATTGCAAGAGGAATTGGGATTTATTACTGAATTGGAAATAGCGTTTCATTTTATTTATAAAGCTACATTTGAAAATGGTTTAATAGAGCATGAATACGATTATGTATTAATAGGTTATTACAACCAAAAAATTACTCCAAACATCAACGAAGTTGTAAACTATAAATTTATTTCATTGCAAGAAATTGAAAAAGAGTTACAACAAAATCCAGCACACTTTACCGAATGGTTTAAAATAGCTTTTCCTAAAGTGAAAAGTTTTAGTTAAGAATAACTTGTTGAAATATTTTTTTTCAATTTAT
Source organism: Chitinophagales bacterium (assembly GCA_026931905.1). Classification (GTDB taxonomy): domain Bacteria; phylum Bacteroidota; class Bacteroidia; order Chitinophagales; family Chitinophagaceae; genus UBA1930. The sequence goes on along the minus strand of JAIXLB010000075.1, from coordinate 8,603 downwards.
ATTTAAGTTATTACTTTTGTTATCCCCCTCGCAAGAATAATTTTACTGACCCCTCAGTTTAAATGTTTATAATATTTTTTTTATAACCTAAAATATGTATTTATGAAAACAAAAACTACACTTCAAAAAATTGGGTATTATTTGTTTATGCTGTTTTCTTTTGTATTATCTTTTACAAATGTTAAAAGCCAAACCACTTATTATGTAAATGATGCTTCACTTGTAGGAGATGTTATATCAACTGCCATTGGTAGCGACTTAAATGCAGGTACTGCAAATGCTCCATTTGCAACACTTACTAAAGCAAATTCTGTTGCTGTATCTGGTGATATTATTATTGCAGATGCAGGTACTTACGAAGAAAATGGATTTACTATTAAATCAGGTGTTACACTTTCTGGTGTATGTGCTTCCAAAAGCATTTTTATTGTAAAAACAAGTAGCATAGTTATTTCGTCTAATTCTGAGCTTTCTCGTTTTACAATTACAAGACAAACCAATTCTGATGTTCCAAGTATTTCTGTAGCAACAATTTCTGGAGGAACAGGCATGAAAATAAAAAACTGTATTTTTTTAAAGAATCGTTCAGCTATTTATGTTAATAGCACAACTGCAAGCAGTGCATTAATTGTAAATAATAATGATTTTGATGATAACAGAACAGGAATGGTGTTGGTTGATGCAACATTTGCTAATATTACAATTTCAAACAACAATTTAGTAAAAAGTAGAAGTTTTGGAATAATATTTACTGCAGGAGTTAGCTCTTTATCAAATATTAATATTTCAAACAACAATTTTGCAGATAACCAAGCTGGTGGCATTGGTATAGAAGGAACTGCTGTAGGTGGTATTACACTTACCAACAATTGGTTTGGAACAGCAACACCCAATACATATTCAGGTGTTGTAAATGGAGGCTTTTCTGTAGATGCACATAATGTTATTTCTTCATATCCTTATAATTTTACTGATTTGAATGGAGCCCCAGACCCCAATTATCCAAATGATATTGCAGGTGGAGGTTTGGCAGGAATTTCAAGTGCTACACATGCTAGTTCAGCAATAGCATTTAATTTACCTACTTGTGGGGTTACTTCAAATGATCCAGTTTCATGGTATCCAACTATACCACAAGCAATTAGTGGTTCTAATGTAGGAGCAATAATTACTGCAAGTCCAGGTACCTATGATGGGCAAGTAATTATTAATAAAGCTGTTACTGTACAAGGAACAGATTCATCAAATACCATTATTGCTTTTACAGGAACTCCTTCAGGAGTAAAATCTTTATTTACAGTAACTGCACAAAATGTCACCATTAAAAACTTTACTTTCCTTGTAGATTTGGTAAGAGTACATTCTGGTATTACTTCATCAGGCAATGTTTCTGGTTTAACCATTGAAGGCAATACTATTAAAGCTGCCTATACATCTGGTACTACATTAGGTTATGGAACAAGAAATGCCATAAATATCAATCTTTTTGGAACAGCCAATGCTACTCCTGTTAATAGTGAACCACTTATTCAAGATGTTGTAATTAAAAGAAATACTATAGATACAGCTTCAGGCACAGGAAGTGTTATATTTCGTTCAGGTATATCTGCTGACAGAGTAAGAAACTTAACTGTTGGTGGAAATAATTTGGCAGATGGAAACAATTTTGTATCAAGTATTAATCATGATGTGATTACACGATTCTATTATGGAAGTCAGATTATAAAAAATAATTCAATTAATGGAGGTGGGGTAGATTTATCTACACCTAATGGAGATGGTGTAACAGAAGTAAGCAATAATACTTTTAATGGTGTATGGTCAAAACTAAATAAATGGCACATGGTAAGGGTATTAAATGGTAGAGCAGGAAGAACAATTAATATTACAGATAATCAGTTTATTGACCAGAAAAATTCCATTACTATAGAAAATACAAAAAATGTATTGGTGGATAATAATACATTTACAGGTACTGTAGAAGGTTTCCGATTAATTAGTGTAAACACAAAATTGAGAGTTAATTCAGGTTCTCCCTCTCCGTTAGATACACTTGGAGCAACTATTATCAATAATGTATTTAATACTTCAGGTATATTTACAACAGGTAATGCAGTAGAATTTTTAAACTTTGATAACCAACCGCAAAACCATTATTTGTTAGGTACTATTGTTCTTGGTTCTCAGGGCAATGAAAATACTTTCAATGAAAACATTCCTCAGTTTATTTATTTGGGTAACATTGATAGTGCAAATACGCAAGACCTTGCTTTCTATACTTTGTATCCTGAATACAATGATGGAGGATTAGCAGCAAATACTACTACAGGTTACTGGACTAAAGATATAAATGCTGGTGATAACTATTTCTATGTGAATGGTGGTTTGAAATTGGCAAAAACGCTCAATACTGTAGATGCCACAGCAGCAGCAGCATTAATTTTTGATAAAACAGATGATGTAAATATTGGTCTTATTACTTATGTAACACCTAATATACACAATCTAACAACAAATACATATTACTATACCATACAATCAGCTGTAAATGCAGCAACAGCTTACGATACTTTAATGGTTTCTGCAGGCACATTTGCCGAAAATGTAACAGTCAATAAACCATTAACCATTATTGGAGAAGACAGTGCCACTACAATTCTAGACAAAGGTGATGGTAATTATAGTGCTGTTGGTGGAAATGGATTTTCTGTTACAGCAAATGATGTTTCAATTTCTAAAGTTAAAATTCGCAATTATACTAATGGTGTTTCAAATACAGTAGATGTTAGTAATCTAAGTATTGATGAAGCAACAATTGTAGAAAATTTTGGTTCAGGTTTTTATTCTAATAAATCATTAAATGGGTTAAGCATTACTAATTCTACTTTTAAAAATAATGGATATAAAAATAATGTTCATAGTGCAGGCAGTAGAAGAGGAATAATGACACAATCTAGCAGTTCAGATTTAAAGAATATTGTAATAACTGATAATATAGTTACTGATAACAGCTTAGTGGGCATTGATATTAATTTAAACAGATCTACAAATGGAATTAATATATCTAATAACACAACTGCTCGAAATGGAGATGATGAGATTGGTGTATGGTTAGGAAATAACAATAAAGATACAAGTGGAGCTGTAATTGTTGCCAATAACAATATCACGTTAAGCAATGCAGTAAGGTTTGGTATAGAAATTAAAAATCCATCAGGCACAGGAGATACAACTGGTATTGGAAGTATTTTTGTTAAAGAAAATATTATTAATACAGTTTCCCACACAGGAGCAAATAGAGATATGGGAGGAATAGTTGTAATTAGAAGAAAAGATGGTTATTCAGGTGCACTTTGTATTAATGACCAACCCAAAGGAGTTGTAGTTTACAACAATACTGTAAGTGTTCAAAATATTCATGCAAATCTAAATGATGCTTATGGAATTGTTGCTGGAGGAACTGAACATGTTATTTATGGCAATACAATAACCAATACAGAAATTCCTATTCAGGTACAAAAAGGAAATGATGGATATTTAACAAACAATAGCTCTAACCAAGCCAATGTAGATTTTTATTTTAATAGAGATAATTCAGCTGATGCTTGTGCAGCCGTTTCTAATAATACAATTACAGGCTCTGGAGATGTAAGGTTAGTAACTGATATTGCAACAAGTACAACTACATTAACAGGTGTAACTAATGTTACAGCAAATGGCTTTTTCTGTTCTATTCAATCTGCAATAGATTTAGCAAATGATGATGATATTATTATTGTTGCACCAGGTACTTATGCAGAAGATTTATTCTTACATAAAAGATTATCTTTAAGAGGTGCTAATTATGGCATTAATCCTAATGTTGGTCCAAGAGTACCTGAAACAATATTAACTCCTTTTGAATCCGACCCTGATAATACAAGTACAATTTATATAGATCCAGCAGGTAGTGGTTCTACTATTGATGGGTTTACTTTCAATGGAGATAATCCATTACTTACAAGCGGTGTATTAATAAACGAAGGATTAACTGATGTAGATGCTGTAGAAGCTATTAGTGCTTATGAAGGATTATCAAATGTTACTGTACAAAATAACATCATCAAAAATTATCCTTATGCTGCAATAGATTTTTATAATTACTATAATGCAGGTAATTCTACTACAGGTAATTTAATTACTAATAATTTAATTAAAGATATACGTCCTACAGGTGGTTATGGAATAGGAGTAATAATTTATAACAACTGTTACACCAACATCACAAACAATGTTATTGATGGTACAATGGTGGGCGTACAAACAGGTAATTTTTATAAAGCTGATGCAGGAATTAGCCATTCAATTTCTAATAATACTATTACATCTTATAGAAAGGGAATTTGGTATAATGGTTCTTATTCAAACGCAACTAAACATAATATAGAAAACAACATAATTAACACTTATACTGGGGCTCCCAATAACTGGGGTATTCATGTAACTTCAATTGGTAATAACGTTTCTGCAAATATTAATAACAACCAAATTTATGATGCTAAATATGGATATAACTTATGGAACAATACAACAAGCGATACTATTACAATTAATGGTGGTATAGTTGGATTATGTAAAAGTGGTATAGTAGCAGATAATTTTGAAGGCTATCAATCAAATGCAAATTCAAGCTACTATAAAGTAAGTAATGTTACAATTGCTAACTGTGATACTGCAATTGTGGTAAGAGATGCTCCAGAAAACTCAAACTCCTCAACTGTAGGGTTATTAATTGCAGATAGTACCAATTCATCTGTTACTCCAATTGCATTATATGTAACAGGAAGCGATGCTTCTGTGAAAATTATGAATACTAACCCTAATATTTATACTTATGATGGTAATATTCTTAATGTTAGTGGTAATCCTATTGATGCAACAGATGGAGATGTATTAACCAATGGTACCTCAACATACATTACAGGTGGTGGAACTTTTAGGAATTACATAATGAATAATTTTACTTCCAATACCATTACAAGTGGAGTAGGAAATGAAATTAATATAACTAATACTTATAATTCAATTTCTAGTACAGGAAGTTTAACAACCAATGATAATTTAATATTAAAATCTACAGCTGCAGGTTCAGCTTCAATAGGTCAAAGTGATATTTTTGGTGCATACATTAATGGAAATGTAAAAGTAGAACGTTACATACCTGCCAAAGCAAGTAGAAAATGGATATTTTTAGCAAGCCCAATAACACAAAGTTTTGCAGATGGCTGGCAACAACAAATTCACATTACAGGTAATGGAACAGGAGGTACAGTTTGTCCTTCATTAACGCCACACAGTAATGGTTTTGATGCAACAATAGCCAATTCTCCAAGTGTATATGCTTATGATGCTTCTAAAACCAGTGGAACTCGTTGGACAGCTATTACAAGTACTTTATTAGACAATACAAATTCAAATACAGGCTTTAGGGTAAATATTCGTGGCCCAAGAAGTTTAGGTTGTAGTTTATTAGATGGTACAATGCCACCACAATCAGCTGTTGTATTAAGCACATTTGGAGAAATAAACAGTGCTAATAAAAATGCTGGAAACTTTACCTTAACATACAATAATGCAAAAGATGGTAACAGTACAGATAAATATGTAATGATAGCAAATCCCTACCCAAGTGCCATTAGTTTTGGTAGTTTAAGATTAGGAAGCAATGCAACAAAGATTGCCAATAATTATGCTATTTATCTTCCAGCAAATAATGCAGGAGTTTATACATATTGGGATGGAATTGCAGGTGAATTAATTAATGGAGATCCTGATGGTAATTTTGATAACACAAAAGGAGATGTTATTGCAAGTGGACAAGCATTCTTTGTAGAATCAACAGTACCAACAGATCCAACCTTTACTTTAGACTTTTTTGAAAATCAAAAATCAACTGAAACAACAGCAGGTTATTTTAGAAGCAGAACAATAAATGATAAAATTCGAATTAGTTTAAACAAAGAAGAAAAAATTGATGAAATTATTATTCGTTATGTGAATGATGCTAATGTAAATAATAATGAAAAAAGTTCAATGGATATTGCTTCTATCAACAGTGGTACTTTTATCAATAGTATAAAAGCAAATAAAGGAATGGCAATACAAACAAGAGATATTAAATTACTAAGCACCGATGAGGTATGGTTGAATATAGGAGCAACACAAAGTGGTAATTATACTTTAAACTTTAGCGAGTTCGAAAATTTTGCTGTTGCTAATATTTATTTAGTAGATCATTTAGCCAATACCATACAAAACATTAAAGACAATCCAGAGTATGTATTTAGTGTAGATGTTAATACTGCTGCTACTAAAGGAGCAACAAGATTTAGTATTGTATTTAACAGAGGCGAACAACCAATTGTTTACAACAATATTAAAATGTATCCTAATCCTGCTAACAAACAAGTTACATTATTATTACCACAAAGTGCAGATAATAATTACACTATAAAAGTAACTGATATGGCAGGTAAAATTGTGTTACAACAAAAAGCTATGGGTGGCACAGAACAGTTAAGTGTTGATAAATTAACAACGGGTACTTATATTGTAGAAATAATTGACAGCAAAGGCAATAGAACAACAGAAAAATTGATTAAGAATTAAGAATTAAAAATTAAGAATTAAGAATTAAGAATTAAGAATTAAGATAAAGAATGTCATCCTGAG
>JAIXLB010000075.1:0-1792 GCA_026931905.1 Chitinophagales bacterium | reverse complement strand
AATTAAGAATTAAGAATTAAGAATTAAGAATTAAGATAAAGAATGTCATCCTGAGCCCCCATTTTTGTCATCCTGAGCGAAGCGAAGGATCTGCTGAATAACATAGTACACAAGCAGATGTTTCACTTCGTTCAACATGACATAGATGTTTTGTTTCACTTTGCTCAACATGACATGAAGAATACAGGCAGATTCTTCATGTCACAGAACAGTATAAAAAATAAAAGAAAAATATGAAAACAAAATTTTTAAGAGTAATAGGAGTATTAACAATAGCAATGTTTATTGCAATGCCTGTAATGGCACAAGACGACTTTGATGAACCCGAAAATGATATACCAATCGATGGTGGTATTACTTTATTATTAGCAGCAGGTGCAGGTTATGGTGCTAAAAAATTGAGAGATAACAGAAAAAAATTACAACTGAAAAAATAATTCAGTAACTATTAAATTACACCTTGAATACCTGTATAATTCCAAGGTGTAATTTTTTTCAATTCTTTTTTAATACTGCTTTTTATTTTTAAGGAATCAATAAAAGCATGAATTGTATTTTTATTGATTGCATTTTTTCCTCTTGTTACATCTTTTAAAGCTTCGTAAGGATTAGGATAATTTTCTCTTCGCAAAATTGTTTGAATAGCTTCTGCAACTACAGCCCAATTGTTTTCTAAATCTGCTCTTATTTTCTCTTCATGTAATACCAATTTCTTTAAACCTTTTTCCAAAGATTTTAATGCAAGCATTGTATGAGCTACAGGTACACCAATATTTCTAAGCACTGTACTATCAGTCAAATCTCTTTGTAATCTACTAATAGGTAACTTGGCAGATAAATGTTCTAACAAAGCATTTGCAATACCCAAATTCCCTTCAGCATTTTCAAAATCAATAGGGTTTACTTTATGTGGCATAGCACTTGAGCCAACTTCGCCTTGCTTTGTTTTTTGTTTAAAATAATCCATACTAATATACGTCCAAATATCTCTACACAAATCAATCAAAATAGTATTGATGCGTTTTATGCAATCAAAATGTGCTGCTAAATTATCGTAGTGCTCAATTTGTGTAGTAAACTGCATTCGTTGTAAACCCAAAACTTCATCTACAAATTCATTACCCAAAGCCATCCAGTTTTTGTTAGGAAAAGCAATATGATGAGCATTAAAATTTCCTGTTGCTCCACCAAATTTTGCACTATAAGGAATGTAAGAAAACTGTTTAATTTGCCCTTCAAGCCTTTCAGCAAAAACCATAATTTCTTTTCCTAAAATCGTAGGAGAAGCAGGCTGCCCATGCGTTTTAGCCAACATTGGAATTTTTTTCCATTGCCTGGCAAATGATACTAAATTATTGTGAGTATTTACAATAGCAGGTAAATATTCATACTCCATACAATTTTTCCAACTTAATGGAATGGCAGTGTTATTTATATCTTGGCTTGTTAATCCAAAATGAACCCACTCTTTTAAATGTTGAGCATTTGTTTTTGCTAATTCATCTTTAATAAAATATTCTACAGCTTTTACATCATGATTGGTAACAGTTTCTATTTCTTTTATTAATACAGCATCATTAATACTAAAATTATTTTTTACCGAAATTAAATGCTGCTTAGATTTAACAGAAATTGTAAAGAATTTTTTGGAAGCAAGAAATAAAAAATAATCAATTTCAACAGCCACTCTATATTTCATTAAAGCATATTCAGAAAAATAATTGCTTAAAAACGAAACTTGATTTCTATATCTTCCATCAATAGGAGAAAGAGCTGTAAGTTGATTTAATTC
>JAIXLB010000022.1 GCA_026931905.1 Chitinophagales bacterium | reverse complement strand
TGCAGGAGTTATAAAAAAAAATAGTTTAAATTATAATTAAAATGAAAAAAGTTTATTTAATAGGAAACGCCAAAGGTAATGCAGCTTATGCTATACAACAGTTTCAGCAAGCACAAACAGAATTAGAATCATCGGGCTACGATGTAGTAAATTTTACCAACACAATGGCAGGCTGGCACGAAGTAGATAGAAAATCTTTGCTAAAGCACAGGCTTAATGCCATGTTAAAATGCAATACTGTTTTTGTATTACCCGATTGGCAGAATGATGATTTGGCTTTAATAGAATTAGCCTCTTCATACTTAATAGAAATGGATGTAATAAGAGCAAACAATGCCATTATTCCGCATACACTTAACGTTTATCATTCAAAAGGATAGCCATGTTTAATAAAGAGGAGTTTAAAATAAAGTTAGAGTTTATTATTAGGCACTATCATGCCTTTGGATACAATATTAAACCATTAGTGGGTATGTACGAAACAGAAAAAGCACTAAATATATATTGGCAAAAAGCAAAAGAAATATTGTACCAAAACCCTAACAGCTTGCATACTATGTATGATATACCTGATGCAGATTTTTTTAACTGTTTTAGTAGAATTATGGATATTGGGCTTAGCGAATTAAACAAAAAAATTGCCAATATCCATTACCAAAACCCTACACCAACAGTTGGCTATGTACGCATGGTTTGTTTAATAAAAATAGCAGCCGATAATATGGCAAAAGATATTCAAAAATTGTACAATATAAAAAACAAATCTAATGAAATCAAAGTACAGCAGGCTGTATAGCATTATACACCAAATAAACCAAGAGGGTGGTTGCATAAGTAAAGATGAAATTGTAAAAAATTTCACAAAAGGTAAAACCAACAAGCTGAGTGAACTGTCAGACCATGAGTTTAGAGAATTAGAAAGAAGAATGATACAAAATGCTCCATTTAGACAAATAAATAATAATTGGCAAAACGACCCGTTGGATAAAACACGCAAAGCCATCATCAGTCAATTTAGAAGTATTGGTCGTACTGCAAAGGCTGCTATTGAATGGGCAGAAAAATACGGCGTTAATGACGTTAAAAAAAAGTTTAATGATTACACAGGGCAAGAACTATTTAAACTGTTAATAAACGCCAAAAAAGTTAAGAACGATTATATTAAAAGCATCAATAAACATTTATCAAATGAAAGGGTATAACAACATTAATCTATTAAAAAGAATGATTGATATGCAGGAAGTGTTTAAGCAGGCATACAAGCCTGGTATGAGCATAGAATGGATATTTCACAATGTTATATATCCACGCTTTAAAATAAGCAGAAAAACATTTTACAAGTGGGTTAATTATCCTGCCGCAAGCGAACTAAAAAGAAAATTAAATGATACGTCCAATAGTAAAAATACAACTCAACAAACTACAATGGAGTTTCCTAAGCAGTGAGTTAAAAAATGTTATAGAACAAGCCCCTGTAAAAGATTTAGAGGTGGAAAGCTTAGTAATTGCAGAATGTTACCACAGGCTCATTCAAAAGTTTACATTTTTCCCAACTGGAAAAAGAGAAACAAGCATCACTTTTACCCAAGCAGAGGCATGGGCAATTAATAAATATTTTGCCACTAACGATTTGTACAATGTTTTTATACGCATTTATTTAGAACCATTAATAATGCCAGCAAATGAATAGAAGGTTTTTAGTAACAAGTGCAAAAGCTACAGATGGTGTTGTTTTTAGCTACAATGCCCAAACAGGGCTTTTTTGTGGTATAGAGGTACTTCAAAAAGACATGACATTACAAGCAAGGCATACGCTTGTTCGCAATATTTTATTAGAACTTAATCTTTTTTTTAATTATGCAAAAAAACTATCGCAAAAAGAAGGATTTACCATTGTAGAACTTGGTATAGATATAACATTTGAGATGTTTTGGGATAAGTACAACGATAAGCTGCGAAGCAGCAAAAAACGTTCAGAGAAAATTTGGAACAAACTAAAACAAGAAGATAAAATAAAGGCTTTTTACCATATAAATACATACAACAAATACAGAGGTAATGCCGAAAAAAAGTATGCAGAAACTTATTTAAACGCCGAATTATGGAACAATTAAACATTGTAAAAATAGCCTCTATAAGTACACTAATTTTTACTGCCATTATTGCAGTTTTTTAAATTTAAACAGACTTGCAAAAAACCAAATATGCAAAAAATGTAACCCTAAATGTAACCCTTTTTTTGGGTTACATTTAGGGTTACATTTTTGTAAAAAACCAAATACGCAAAAAATGTAACCCTTTGCCCTTAAACAAAGCCTGTATTTTCACAATCCCTAATTTACCGTAAACTAATATTAAAATGGCTGCAAAACGCTAATAATTAGGCTTTTATAGCGTTTCAATGGTACTATAACTCCACTAAATGGTATAAAAATCAGTCGCATAAAATCGGCAAAATATGCCTGTAACCTTTGTTGTTATTAAATAATTAAAGTGTTACATTTTTTGCATATTTGGTTTTGCCCCTTAATAAAACAACCTGCCATTAGCAGTAACATAAAGGAAATAAAATAAAAATTACTTAAT
>JAIXLB010000014.1:14908-18298 GCA_026931905.1 Chitinophagales bacterium | reverse complement strand
GTGTAAATTAAATTTGAATAGAGCTTAATAATTTCTTTCTGCTATTTTTACAGTATGAATAAATACACATCAAAGCCTCTTTATAAACAACACTTAAAACGATTATTACATTATTTACTTCAAGGCTTAGTGGTATTGGCTCCTATTGGTATTACTGTTTGGGTAATTGTTTCATTATTTAATGTTATAGATGGTTTATTACCCAATTTACTACATGGGTTTTTCCCTACATGGATAAAAAAAGATGCACAAGGAAATATTGAAAAAATTACAGGACTTGGCTTTGTATTGGTAATAATTTTTGTGTTGTTGGTAGGTTGGTTATCATCTTTATTTATGGTAGGAAGAATGGTAGATTTTTTTGATAAGGTTTTAGAAAACACACCTGGTATAAAAATTATTTATGGTTCAGTAAAAGATTTTTTAGAAGCTTTTGCTGGCAATAAAAAAAAGTTTGATAAACCTGTTTTAGTTAATGTAGATGCAAATGATGTTTGGCGTATAGGATTTATTACAAGGCTCGATGCAAGCGATTTGGATATGAAAGATCATGTGGTTGTTTATGTACCTCACTCTTATGCTATAAGTGGTATAACTTATATTGTACCAAAAGAAAAAGTAAAACCTCTCAATAATATTTCTGCCACAAACGCAATGAAATTTACTGTAAGTGGTGGTGTGGTAGATGTTGATGAAGAAAAAGAAAAGCCATAATTTGAGTTTAAATTTCTAAATAAAAAAGGAAGTGGCTTCTATAATTTTGAGAAATCTTCTTTATATTATTCAATACAACTTATGTTTATGTTGTAGGTTGTTTTATCATTCAAAATTATAGTGCTTTTTATATTTTTTTTGGGAGGTTAATATTGTACCTGTATAGGCATCTATAATTACTGTTTTCATTATTTCAATTGTGCAGCCATTGGTAGATTTGCATTTGCTTTTATTACTCTGTTTATAGGTTTATGAAACGATTGTCCAGCTACATTTATTTTTATCAAAAGTAGCAATAGGTTTCATAGAAGTATAAGGCGTAATAGTTTCTAATGTGCAGCCATTTGGTAGCAAAAGTTGCTTTTTTTGTTGAGCATATTTTAAAATGCTAATGCTATCATATTTATTATGGCAAATATTTGTTTGACTGAATATAAAATTAAATTGCAGTAAGAAAGTTATTACAAAAAGAGAAACCTTTATTTTCTTTATTTTTTTGTTTAAATCTAAAGTAGGTATTTTCATTTAATAGTTGCAGTATGCATTGTTTTACTTGCTGTAAGTATTCTGTATCTTACTTCAAATCCATTTGGAATATAAAATACAATAGGCATTTTACTATTATATCTCATAATACGAGGTACGAAAGTTATAAATTTTTTAATCTTTTTATTGTCAGGGCAAGCCATTAATGTGCTTGTAAATTCTCCTTTAGAGTGTACAATATAATAATTGTACCCAAATCCTTCTAATTCTTTTTCGGCAATTTCTCCCATTAAAGTATGCCTATTACAATCTACCATTTCTTGTTTACCAACAAAAATTTCTATTTGTCGAGAGGCATCGTTAATAGTAGCTGGAACTTGAATGACCACTCTTTTAAAATCTTTTTCAACTTTAGGAAAAACACTAAAATTAAATTTTTCTTTTGTAGTCTGGGCATTCACATTTAGTAGCATTAATGTAGTGCAAAGTATAAATATTATTCTAAAAATTTTCACCTTAATTTTTTTAAATTTATTCGAAAGGGTATAGGCTTATTTTTAAATAATTTGCCAAAATTGTTTTCACTTTAGTTTTTTTAAATTATTATTAAATAGTCTGTATTAAAGTTTTATTACACAGTTTATACACAGTGTTAATGAAAAATTTACAATTTGTTAATGCCTTGTTACAGTTTTTTAGTCTTAATTCACTTTCTTTGCAAAAATTAAACATCAAGATTATGCTTAAAAAACAATTACTGCAATTAGCAATAGCACTTATTATGCTACCTGCTTTTGTTGTAGCTCAAAACACAACCAGTACTATTAGTGGTTCTGTTAAAACTAATACAGGAGAGGCATTAGTAGGAGCTACAATTATTGCAACACACGAGCCTACAGGTACTGTATATAAAGTACAAGCTCGTACAGGAGGGCACTTTAACATTAGTAATATGAACCCTGGTGGTCCTTATATTGTTGAAGTATCTTTTGTAAATTTTCAAACAGAAAAAAGAAGTGATATTTATCTTGGTTTAGGCGAAACCTTCAAGATGGATTTTGCATTAGCTTCTAAAACTAAAGATTTAGGAGAAGTTACTGTATCGGCATCTTCTGGTAAAAAAGCTACAGACTTTACAAGTAAAGGTGGTGCTGAAACTTTTATTACTAAAGAAAAAATGGATAACTTACCTACAGTAGGTAGAAATTTACAAGACTATCTTCGTTTTGTACCTCAAGCTAAAATAGCCAGTGCAGATGGTAACTTAGCTGGTGTATCTTTTGGTGGTCAAAACAATCGCTACAACTCTTTTTATGTAGATGGTGCAGCTAATAACGATCAATTTGGTTTAGCAGGTTCTGGAACAAATGGTGGACAAACTGGTTCATCACCCATTTCTATTGATGCTATAGACCAAATTCAAGTTATTCTTTCTCCTTATGATGCCTCAATAGGCAACTTTACAGGAGCTGGTATTAATGCTACTACAAAAAGTGGTACTAATAAAATACAAGCATCTGTTTATACATTTTTCCGCAACCAAGATTTAACAGGTAAAACACCAACTGGTGATAAAAGCTTAGCTACTAAATTGGCTAAATTTTCAAGTAAAACTTATGGTTTTAGAATTGGCGGACCTATCGTAAAAAACAAAGCATTCTTTTTCTTAAACCTTGATATGGTAAGAGATGAAAGACCTCAACCATGGACAGGTACTTATGCAGGTAATACATCTTTAACAAGTACTGATTTTACTAACTTAATGACAAAAATTTCATCTTATGGTTACGACCCAGGTGGTTTTATGAACAATGTGGAAGAAGTAAAATCTAACAGAATTGCTGCTAAAATAGATTGGAACTTAAATACTGCTCATAAACTTACTTTAAGTTACCGATACAGTAAAGCAGATAGATTTAATGTACCTACTACTTCTAATACTGCTATTAACTTTTACAATGGTGGTTATTTAATGCCAAACGTTACCCATTCAGGTTCTGCTGAATTACGTAGCATTTTCAAAAAAGGGCAAACCAATAAATTATTATTAACATTTACAAGTGTTACCGATGATAGAGGTCCTTTAGGAAAAGACTTTCCAAGAGTAACAATTATGGATGGTTCTGGAAGATTTGTTTTTGGTACAGAAAATTTCTCTGCTGCTAACTTATTAACTCAAAAGAATTTTGC
>JAIXLB010000014.1:13813-14643 GCA_026931905.1 Chitinophagales bacterium | reverse complement strand
AATGTAAATGAAAACTTAACTATTAACTTAGGTGTTCGTTTAGATTATACACGTTTTTTACAATCACCAACTAAAGACCCTTATTTCAACGATATTGCAGTTCCTAAAATTGAGCAATATTACGATTTACAAGGAGCTCGTTCAGGTGTAATTTCTTCTCCTAAAATGAGTATATCTCCTCGTTTTGGATTTACTTATAAATTACCTGATGAAAACGTAGTAATTAGAGGCGGTGCAGGTTTATTTGCTGGAAGAATTCCTTTGGTATGGCCTGGTGGTGTTTATAACAATACTGGTATGTCTGTTGGTGGCGTTTCCTTAAACTCTGTTGCAGCAACTACTGCAGCTAATTTACACTTTATTGCAGACCCTTATAATCAACCTACAGCACAAAGTTTAGGTATTGATTTAAGTAATGCTAAAGGACAAGTAGATTTAATTGCAAAAGATTTTAGATTACCAAAAGTATTTAGAGCTTCTATTGCTTTTGATAAAAGATTTGATAATGGATGGTCTTTAACTGCTGAATATATTTACACTAAGAACATCAATGAAATTTATTATCAAAA
This sequence comes from Chitinophagales bacterium, assembly GCA_026931905.1. GTDB lineage: Bacteria > Bacteroidota > Bacteroidia > Chitinophagales > Chitinophagaceae > UBA1930. Next base: position 14,074 of record JAIXLB010000014.1, on the reverse strand, counting down.
CTTAAACATTTTACCTCCAACTTTAAGAGTTACTGGTCCAGATAATCGTTATACTTATTCAGCTACAGCATCTGCTCCATTAATACCTATGAACCCAGGTAATAAAAACCCTTACACTGGTATTTATTTAATTAGTAATAACAAAGGCAATAAAGGATTTGCCCATAACTTTTCATTAACTGCAAACAAATCATTTAAGAATGGTGTAAATATTAATGCAAGTTATGCTTATGGAACTTCTCAAGTAACTTACGAAGGAAC
>JAIXLB010000014.1:6378-13428 GCA_026931905.1 Chitinophagales bacterium | reverse complement strand
GATTATGCTGAAAGAAATGGTGGAAGACTTCCATTTACAAATGTTCTTGACTTTAGTATTAAACAAGATTTCAACTTAAAAATTGGTAAACAAACATATCAATTACAAGTTAGTTACGATATCTTCAACGTAACTAATATGTTGAACAGAGATTGGGGTCGTCAATACTTTGCAAGTTTTGGCACTTATTCTTTAATTCAATTCAGAGGCTTCCAATCTGGAGGAACTGTTCCTAAGTACAGTTTTGTACCTCCAGCTTCAGGCAATCCTTACACTGTAAGTACAAGCACTGCACCTACATTTAGTGCTCGTTGGGTAAGCCAATTAGGTGTACGTTTAAGTTTATTTTAATCTACAATAAATTTCTCAATAGGTATATAGCCGTTTCAATTTTGAAACGGCTATATAATTTTTATACCTTGCTTTCCATAATTGTTTTTATACTTTTGTTTAAATTTAAGTATGACTAAACTTAGTGTAAATATCAATAAAATAGCCACTCTTAGAAATAGCAGAGGTGGCAATAATCCTAATGTGCTACAAGCAGCTATTAATGCTCAGCAATTTGGAGCAGATGGAATAACTGTACATCCACGACCCGATGAAAGACATATTACTTACAATGATGTAAGGGATATTAAAAAAATAATTACAACCGAATTTAATATAGAAGGAAACCCAAGAGAGGAAAAGTTTATACAACTTGTTTTAGAAACTTTACCCCATCAAGTTACCTTAGTGCCAGATGCTTTAGGACAACTAACCTCTGACCATGGTTGGAACACCTTAGAACACAAAAATTATTTAACCAATATTATTGCTGTATTTAAAAATGCAGGTATTCGTGTTTCTATTTTTATAGACCCAATTATTGAAATGGTTAAAGGAGCAGCATTAACAGGTACAGACAGAATAGAACTTTATACAGAAGCTTATGCAAAACAATTTGTAGAAAATAAAGAAAAAGCAATAGCATCCTATCATCAAGCAGCAGTAAAAGCCAATGAATTAGGGTTAGGTATAAATGCAGGCCACGATTTAGACCTGCAAAATTTAAAATACTTTGCACAAAATATTCCTGGCTTAGCAGAAGTAAGTATTGGTCATGCTTTAATTAGTGATGCCTTGTATGTAGGCTTAGAAAATTCTATTCAGCTTTATAAAAGACAATTACAATAAAAATTTATACGCCGCAATACTTTCAACTTTCAATTCAAAAATCTTTCTTATTTTGTTGCCTTAAAATTATACCATGGCACTAAGTAAAATTTGGAGTGCTTTTATTATTACTGCTATCATTGTTGCACTAAGCAGAATGTTGTTTTTTGATGCTGGTACAAATATGTTTAATAAAATGGTGGTAGGCAAACATGGCGATACTACACATACCCAAATGGTTGATAGCAGCACCTTAAACAACACAATAATTCTTGCTATACAACAACATCACATTTATAAAAATGGCGAAACAGTTTATACAAAAAATAAGGAAGGGAAATATATTTCTTACCAAGAGCAAGGAGCAGATGGAATTTTAGCAACCTGTACAGTAGCAGTAAATATTTGTATAGGATTAATTGGTATAATGGCTTTGTTTATGGGGCTTTTAGCCATTGCAGAACAAGCAGGGGCTATCAATTTATTATCAAAAATTATTGGACCATTTTTCAATAAACTTTTTCCAGAATTACCTAAAAATCATCCAGCTTATGGGCACATGATATTAAATTTTTCTGCCAACTTGTTAAACATGGATAATGCAGCTACACCATTTGGTTTAAAAGCTATGCAAAGTTTACAAGAAATAAATCCTGATAAAGAAAAAGCCTCCAATGCACAAGTAATGTTTCTATGCTTGCATGCAAGTGGTTTAACATTAATTCCTATTACCATCATTGCCTTTAGAGCAGAATTAGGAGCAGCAAACCCTACTGATATTTTTATACCTTGCATGATAGCAACTTTTGCAGCAACAATGGCTGCCATGCTTATTGTTTCCTTTAAACAAAAAATAAATGTATTACAACCTGTAATTCTTTTATGGGTATTGGGCATAAGTGCTGTTATTGCTGCATTGGTTTTATACATAAGAACCTTGAGTAAAGAGGGTGTAGATGTTTTTTCAGGATTATTAAGTAATGGATTAATTCTTTTTATTTTTTTAGTAATAATTGCTGGAGGATTGTTTAAAAAAATAAATGTGTTTGATGCTTTTGTAGAAGGTGCAAAAGGTGGTTTTGAAACAGCCATAAAAATTATTCCCTACTTAGTAGGCATGTTAGTTGCAATAAGCATGTTACGCACCAGTGGTAGTTTTGATGCAGTTATCAATGCTATGAAATACATTTTTGTATCAATAGGAATGGATACACGTTTTGTAGATGGATTACCCACAGCTCTTGTAAAACCCATGAGTGGTAGTGCAGCAAGAGGAATGATGATTGACACCATGAAATTTTTTGGAGCAGATTCTTATGCAGGTCGTTTAAGCAGTATTTTACAAGGCTCAAGCGATACCACTTTTTATGTTGTTGCTGTTTATTTTGGAGCTGTAGGAATAAAAAATACACGCTATACCATTGGAGCCATGTTATTAGCAGATTTAGTAGGAATTATTACAGCCATTCTGTTAAGCTATATGTTTTTTGGTTAATTAATATTAAAAGAAAAATAGCCTTTTGAATAGTTTTCTAAAACAAAAAAACTACTACTATAACAGTAAGTAAAAATTTCAAATTAGGATATACCTCTCCCTAAAACAGTTTGAAATTATCTGTTACTTAAATTTGGACAAAATGTAGAAAAAAATTGCCAACTAAATTTAGGACGAGGCAAATAAAAAGAAGCTGACCTTCTTGGGCAGCCTCTTTTTAAATTTTAAGGCAAATTAAAATGAAACTATTTTGCTGCTTTATTTATTGCATTACTCCATTCTAAACTAATAGCACTTTTTTCAATTTTTATATAACTGCCTGGGCTTACTTCTAAGTTAATAGTGTTATCGTCGTTTACTTTATTTACCACACCATGAATACCAGCAATGGTAACCAATCTATCGCCTTTTTGAATATTATCAATATATCTTTTTTGGTCTTTAGCTTTTTTAGCTTGAGGGCGTATCATAAATAGCCAAAAAACTAAAATAATGGCTCCCATCATAATTAATGATGTCCATTGGCTTCCTGGTTGTTTAGGATCTGCCATTAAAAGTGTAACATGTAGTAAGTTCATTGTTTTTATTTGTTTTAATTAATGAAAAAATGTTTTTAATTGTTGAGTTAAAAATGATTGATTTTAAGGATTTCATTTATTCTACACTACCTGAAAATAATAATGTAGAAATTGTTTTATTGCTTGTGTTGGTTGTTACCTGAATATTTTTATTTACCATTCCTTTTTGGTTCATGCTATTAAAAATTCCTTTTACCCAACCTTCTTGTTGTGGTGCTATTGCTTCTTTAGAATAATCTGGTGAAGTGCAGCCACAGCCTGCTTTTACACTAAGTACAAATAACGGTTTTGTACCTATATTTTTAAACTTAAATTTCATTTCAATTACTTCGCCTTCTTTAATAGTACCAAAATCTTTAGCACTATCTATCCATTGAATTTGTGTAAAATTAGCAGTATCTGCTGCTATTTTTTCTAACTCAGAAAGTGATTGAGGTTTTGTTTTATTTTCATTATTACAGGCTGCAATAATGAATACAATACATGCAATAGCTATGGTATAATTTTTTTTCATTTTTCTTGAGTCAAAATTAATTTTTATTTTTCTTGAAATCAATTTTATTAATTTTTCCTTCAGCTACTAATTCTTTATGAATACTATCTAAAATGCCATTTACAAAATGCCCACTTTGAGGAGTACTGTATTCTTTTGCCAAATCTATATATTCATTAATAGTTACTTTGGTTGGTATGGTTTCAAAATACAACAACTCACAAATGCCCATTTTCATTAGTATCATATCTAAAACTGCAATACGATCGCTATCCCAATTTTTTAATTTTGGCTTTATTAATTCTAAAGTGTATTCGTTTTTATCAATAGCAGATTGCAAAAGCAACTTTGCAAAATTCCAAGTTTCATCTGTCAGCATTCCACCAATATCTGTATTAGGTTTTTGAATGTATGAATTTACCAACTGTTGTATTAACTCTGCATCATCATCCCAATTAGAAAAAACTTCTTCTATATGAGAAATTAATAGCTCATTAGGCAACATTAAATTATTAAAAATAAAAGATAAAATTTCCTTATCTGCTTTATTATCTCTTGATGGTTGTTGAATATAATTTTTGTATTCTGTTCTATTTACCAGCTCTACATAAAGTTTTTTAATGAATGATTCTTCTGTTCTGTTAGAAGGTTTATAAAATTTGTTAGCTTCTATTAAACTATTATTTTCTAATAATTTCCATAAAATAATATTGCCAGCAAGTTTAGTATTTACATGCAAATCTTCGTAAGTAGGTAAGTTTTTAGATGCTCTGTGTTTGGCATCAGTTTCTACATATCTTGTTATTTCTGTAAGGTAGTAAATAAAATAAACTAACAATTCGCTTGTTTTATCTAAACTTTTCTTTAGCTGAATTATAGGGTCTTTAAAAAAGTTTTTATCGCCACTGCTTTCTAAAATGTAGAGAAGCTGCATTACTTTAATTCTAATATTTCTTCTGTTAATCATTGAATGTAAAGAGCTTTATTTTCAAGGTTGCGAAGATAAGGGGCTTTGCTATGTTAAAAGTTGTAAAAATGAAAATATTTGCATAGCGTTTTATTTTAATTAATTGAAATAAATACTACATCAAAGTTTTTATACGTTTATTAGTTGAACTATATTTTTTTGCTAATTAAATTTATTTTTTTACCTTCACGCATCTGTATAAGTATGAAAAAAATTTACACTATACTTTTATTGCTTTCATTGGTAACAATTTATTCTTTTACTTATCAAAATAGTTTTGATAGAGTAGGGGTGGATATTCAGCCAAAAATTGTAAATTTTTATCCTAATCCTGCTTCTTCATTTATTAATTTTGAATATTCTAAAACTTTAGAAAAAGGTTATAGCTTACAGATTTATAATTTTATTGGTAGAAAAGTGTATGAAGCACAAGTATCTGGTAATAAAACTACAGTAACTTTAGATGGTTATTTTCGTGGAATTTATATTTTTCAACTGCGTGATAAAAGTGGTAAAATAATTGAGAGTGGTAAATTTCAGGTGGTAAATTAATTTTTCTTTTTTATCTCAATCCAAATTTTAATTGCCAAACCAATTCTTCTTCTGTTACATCTTCATTATTGAAAATTTCAACGTTTAATTTAGTTGCAGTTTCTGTTTTTACTTTTACATTATTTTTTTCTACTGCTTTGTAATTTTCTTTTTCAAATTTGAATTTATAAGTTCCTGTAGGTAGTTGATTTACTTTAAAACTTCCGTTTTCGTTTGTGCTTATTTGGTGTACTGTTTTTGTTGTAGTATGTGTAGCAGTAATACTTACATCTGCCAAAGGTTTTTTTGTTGTAGCATCTGTTACAACTCCAGATATTGTTGGCTCGCCTTTGTAATGAGTATTGGCTTTTACTATTACCAATAAGTTAAAACAAAAAACGAAAAGCAAAAGTTTTTTCATAATGCTAAGTTTAAATTACGATGACCAAAATATGCATTATTTTATAAAAAAAGAAAAATAATTGGATAGGTGGTATATGAAAGTTACAATGTTAATGGGTTTTGCAGTGTAGTATAAAACTCATTCCAAATTTCTTGCACAATTTCAGCAGCAGGTTTTATTTCATGTATTATGCTGCTTACTTGTCCAATTTCCAATTCTCCTTCTTGCATATCGCCTTCAAACATTCCTTTTTTGGCTCTTGCTCTGCCTAAAATTTCATTCAGTTCTTCGGCAGTTGCACCTTTATCTTCTGCTTCTTTTATAGTATCTGCAAATTTATTTTTTAATAAACGTACAGGTACTGTTTTTTTCAAATGCAACATGGTATCGCCTTCATTAGCTTGTATAATAGCTTCTTTAAAATTTTGATGACTTGATGCTTCAGGAGTACAAACAAATCTGCTGCCTATTTGTACAGCATCTGCACCTAAAATCATTGCAGCCAACATTTGCTTACCTGTAGCAATACCACCTGCTGCAATTAAAGGAATGGTAATAGCTTTTTTTACAGCAGGAATTAAAACCATGGTGGTAGTTTCTTCTCTTCCATTATGTCCACCTGCTTCAAATCCTTCTGCTACAACAGCATCACAGCCTGCTGCTGCTGCTTTTTGTGCAAACTTGCTACTGCTTACCACATGCACTACTTTAATCCCCTTTTCTTTTAATAGGGGAGTCCATGTTTTAGGATTTCCAGCACTTGTAAACACAATAGGTATTTTTTCTTCAATAATGGTATTTATATGCTCCTCTATAGAAGGGTATAGTAAAGGCAGATTTACTGCAAAAGGTTTATGCGTTGCAGCTTTACATTTTTTAATATGTTCTTTTAAAACATCAGGATACATGCTTCCTGCACCTATAATACCCAAACCACCTGCATTGCTTACAGCACTTGCTAAACGCCAACCACTTGCCCAAATCATTCCTGCTTGAATAATGGGATATTGAATATTGAATAAAGATGTAATGCTGTTGCTAAACATAAATTATAAAATATAAATTAAACTATTACTAAATTAAATGGTTGAGATGATGACTAAAAAGTGTAATGTAGTTGTATAAATAGATAAGTAAATTTACTTATTACATATACATAACCTTAAAGCAAATTAATACAAAAAACACGACATATTGAAAGATATTTTAAGTAACGAAAATGAATGTACAAGAGATAGTAAACAGGCACTAATTTTTTTTATTTGCCAACCCATTTAAGGTTTAAATTATTTCTATCAAAACCTTTGTGGGCTTCAAAAAAAATATATTTGGAAATGTCATTTTTTTTTTCTTTCGTATGCAAATGCCATTCATATAAATTTTTTATTAACCAACTTAAAACAATTAATTATGAAAAAAGTAATT
>JAIXLB010000014.1:0-6368 GCA_026931905.1 Chitinophagales bacterium | reverse complement strand
TCATATAAATTTTTTATTAACCAACTTAAAACAATTAATTATGAAAAAAGTAATTTTTATAGCAGCTATGGTATTTGCTTTAAACTTTAGCAGTAAAGCAAATGAAGATGAACAAACTGTTCAAAACATAACATCTCAACAGCCTTGTATGTCTTATACAAAAATTATGGGTGTTTGCCCAGATGGAAGTCCTCTAGAGTTAGGGACCTTTGGAGTGATTTATAATTGTGAAACTGGAGCAATAATATCTACAGCTTGGACACCAAAGGAAGGTGGTGGATGTACTTCTAATTTAATATATGCTCCTGAGCCTTAATTAACTTAACAGAATGGCATTTTTAAAAAAAAGTAATTATGAAATATCTTACATTTTTAGTGATATTATTTTTTGCAAATAGAGCATTTACACAGCAAACTCTTGCAACTATTTATATAGAATATAAACAGTTGCAAGAGTATGGAAGTACATTTAAGCAATGGATAAATAAAGATTCAATAATATTTACCACTATTGCTTCTATACCTTATTATAAAGAAATTATTATTTTGGAAGATGGCAAACTTGTAAAAGTATCAGATAGAATAAAATATGCTAAAGAATTTGAAGAACAAAGGCTAAAAGATAGTGCAATAACTGTAAACTTAGAACAGCCCTTTCGTACAAGAAAAAATAACTCAAACATTTTATATAGTAGTATAATGATTGATTACAATAAAAAAAAATATTATGTAGTAGATACATTAGCAGAAATGAGTAATTGGGTTTTACATAATGATACTTTACATATTTTAGGTTTTAAATGTCAAAAAGCTACAACAAACTTTAGTGGTGTAAACTATACAGCATTTTTTACAACTGAATTAAACTTTACTTATGGTCCCAGAAACTTTAGAGGACTACCAGGCTTAATTTTAAAAGTAAATAATGATGATGAAAGCTTCGGTTATATTGTAACTCAAATTAAATATCCTTTTATAGGCGAATTACCTAAAGTAGAAAGTGATGGACAGTTTATGACGGCTAAAGAATTTGCAAAAATTGCAGAAAGCATTAATCAGTTACGTATGCAAAAAATGATGAACCTAAAAAACATTAAAGATTTAAATAAATAATAGTTTTATTAAATATTGTGCTAATGAAAAGTAGGGTATTGCACATACTGCTTTTTACATTATTCATCAATAGGCTTTATGCCCAACCTGTTGTATTGCAAGGCACAGTTGTAGATACCAATAATAAACCTGTTGCAGGTGCATCTATTATTATAAGAAATAAGGATAGTACAGGATTAATGAAATATTTTAAGATAGCCGATGATAACGGAAATTTTAAAATAACCATACCTAATGCCCATCAGCAGTTGTGTTTTCAAATTGCTGCAACCGGGTACATCACTTTTTCTGAACAATTACCAATACCTGTTATTTCTGTTAATAAAAAATTTATTCTAAAAACTTTTACAGGAGAGCTGCCTGAAGTATATGTTCAAGGAAACCCAGATATTGTAAAACGTGGTGATACCACAACTTATAAAGTAGCCAATTTTGAAAAAGGTAATGAAAACAATATTGCTGATTTATTGAAAAATTTACCTGGACTTACTGTTACAAGCTTTGGTAAAGTAATATTTAATGGAAAAATTATAGATAGAGTTTTGCTTGAAGGAGATGATTTATTTGGAGAAGATTATGCAACACTAACCAATAATGTAAGCATTAATGGATTGGATAAAATTGAAGTAATTGAAAACTATAAAAACAAGTCTAAAATAGAAAATAATAACGATAGCAAGGGTAATGAAACTGTTTTAAACCTTACTTATAAAAAAAGAAAAATAAAAATTTTTGGAGCAGTTAATGCTAATGCAGGTGCACCAATAGAAAATTATGAATTTAAAACAGATTGGGTAAGTTTAATTCCTGCATTCAAATTTGTTGTAACAAGTAACTTTAATAGCATTGGAAAAACAGCATACAATGCATTAGGGAAAATAAAAGGAGTTTCGGCATCCAATGGCTTTAATGAAAACTTAATAACTCCAGTAGCAACAATAGATAATGTAGTAAACTTAAATGATATTAAGCCTCTACAAATGAATGATAGCAGGGCTTTTACCAATACAAGCCAATTTATTACATTCAATAGTCAGCAAAAAGTTGGGAAAAAAATTGTACTGAAAGAAGCAGTTCATTATTTATTTGATGATTATAAACAAAGCAGCACTAATGAAGATAAATTTTATTTTACAACTCAAGAATTAATAATAAAAAAGAGTAACGAACTTACTAAAAATAATAAAGGAATAAGTGCTGCTTTAGAAGCAACATTTACCCCTAATAAAAACCTTCAAACTATTGTTCACTATAATTACAATTTTATAAAAGGTTTACACAATAACAATGGCTTTTTATTCAATGCCCCAACACAAGAAGTATTACAACAAAATAACCAAAACCATCAAATAATTATTGGCATAACAAAATTATTTACAACAAGAAAATATATTACATCGCAATTTCAATACTCAACCAATACACTACAAAGCAATTATACTATTCATTCTCCTGTTTATGATACCAGTTTTAGAATGCCAGATGAGTACAAAAATTTGTATCAAATTTTTAATGCACCAGCTAAAACTATTGCAGGAAACGTAAGATATTATTATAGTAAGTATAGAAAGTCGTTTGCATTACAAGTAAATGCAGCAGAAAATAAATTCAACACCCAGCTACAAAATTATTTGTACAATAATATAGATAGCTTAATGCAATTACCTAACACTTTTAACAATACCTCTAATTTAATAGAAAGAAATATAAGCCTGAAAACTGAAATGACTTTTGTACTTAACTCGAAATTAGAAACTTCATTTGCTACTGAATTAAAATGGAATAATCTTACCAACGAACAGGTAAGTAAAACAGGAAAGTTGAGTAATAATAATTTGTTTTTTTTACCCTCTTTGTCTTTGAAATATAAGATTAACAGCAGTAAAACTTTTTACTTTTATATAAGTGCTAAACCCATGTTGCCTTCTATAAGCCAGTTGAATCAATCTTATGTTTTTCAAGGATTAACAAATATTGCTTTAGGTAATCATCAGTTGTATAAATCTACTGCTTATACTGCAAGTATTTCTTATCATTCATTTGACCCTATTGGCTCTGGAAAAATATTTTTCTCAAATTTTACTATAGCCAATCAACCCAATAATTATTTGCAAAACCTTACTAACAGAGGCTTATATACTTTTTCAACATTAGAATATGTAAACAAGGATAATTTATTTATGAACTTAATGTTTAAGTTAGAAAAAAGTATTAATCACTCCAAAGCATGGCTTATTATAGGCAATAATCTTTCTTTAAATAAAATGGTTAGCTTAATGAATTATCAAGAAAATACTAATAATAGCTTCAATTTTCAAACAGAGGTAAGGATAAAAACAAACTGGAATAATTCGTTTAATTTTAATGTGGGTGTAATTAATAATTATCAAGTTCTAAAAACATTTTACTCAACCAAGCCAAGTAATAATTTCAGTTCAAATTCTTTTATAGCTAATTCTACTTTCAATTTTAGGTTTTTCAAAAAATTAAATTTTGATATGCTGGTTGATTATTTAATAAATAAACCTCAAGAACTACAATCGAAACAGTTGCTTTTTGTAGATGCACAAATGTTTTACCCTGTAAACAAAAATGTACGATTGGGTTTTATTGCAAAAAATATTTTTAATAATACAAAGTTTATACAAAGCGATTTCAATGCATATCAAACCTCTGTTACCTATTTTAATTTGCAACCTGCTTTTTACTTGTTAAGTTGTACCGTGAAATTTTAATAATAACAATAATTACACAGCATTTACCCATAATTCAATATCAGGTGTTGCAAAATCATGAATTGCATTGCCAGCCAACCAAAGCCTTTCATTGGATGGTGTAAGAATAACTGGCATTCTTTTTTTAGTGTTGTGAATTTTTGCCATAAACGAATTTGCTTCTGTTGTAACTATTGAGTAAGTACTTATTATTTCGCCTGTTGTTTGGTCTGTCCATTCGCTAAAAATACCTGCAAATGCAAAAAGTTTTTCATTGGGCAATGTAATAAGGTATTGTTGTTTCTGTTTGCCTTTAGCATCTAACCATTGCCATTCAAAAAATCCATCAGCTATTATTAAGCACCTGTTTTTTACATAGTTTTTAAAATAGGGTTTCTCTGTAATGGTTTCTATTCTTGCATTAAGTGTATTGGCTCTTATGGTATTATCCTTTGCCCAAAAAGGTATTAAACCCCAATTAAATAATTGAATACATTGCGGTTTGTTGTTTGTAATTACTGGCGTTTTAGGATAGGTAAAACCATTGTAATGATTAGAACTTATGTTGGTGTAAGTATCAAATTTTGCATTAAATCTTTTTTCTACAGTTTGGGCATCTTTACTTTGTTTGGAATGAAAACACATTAGCAATTTATTTTAATAACTTCTGAAATTTTTGTGGTGTAGTGTGGAGTTAATTTTTCTTGCCGCATTTTCCAGGTTTTTTTTATGTCTTGTGAGCCTAATTTTATTTTAGTTGTACCAATTGCATCGTTTATTTTATCAATAGTATTCATCAATAATTTATGCTTGGGGTTACTGTTTTCAAACAACATTATTTGCTCTGTGTTTTCTGGGGTAAAATCCATAACAATAACACCTGCTTTTTTATAGGCAAAACCTTTTTTAAAAATCTTATCTAATCCTTGCAATGCAAACTTGGCAAGTTCAATATTGGAGTTTGTAGGATAAGGTAATTTCAAAACAATATTTCTGCTGTATTGGGGTAAATCTTTTCGGTGTCTGTTGGTATGAATGAAAACCATTAAAGCATTACAACAAGATTTTTGTTTTCTTAATTTAGTAGCACAGGCAACGGCAAATGTGCTAACTCTTTCTTTTATTAATTCATAATCTGTATAGTTAGCATCAAAAGAACGTGTGGTTGCAATATTTTTTTTATCTGCCGGAGTTTCTAAATCTAAACAAGGAATACCCTGCAATTCGTTTTGCAGGCGAAGCCCTACAATACTTAAATTTTTTTGAACCCAAAATTTATTCATTAAAGTAAAATCATAAGCGGTATTTATACCTTCGTTTTTTAGTCGTTTACTGTGTTGCCTACCAATGCCCCAAATATCTTCAACAGGTAGCCATTTTAAGGCTTTAATTCGTTTTTCTTCGCTATCAATAAGGTGTACACTTTCGGTTTGTGATGGAAATTTTTTTGCAATTTTATTGGCAACTTTAGCCAATGCTTTTGTGGGTGCAAAACCAACAGAAATAGGAATACCAGTACCTTGTGTAACCGTTTTTTTTATTTGTTTACCATAGCTAAGTAAATCAAAATTTTCTTGAAAACCCTTGAATTTTAAAAAGGCTTCATCAATGCTATAAATTTCTATGTCGGGGCTAAAATTGCTTAACAAATTCATTACTCTATTACTCATATCGCCATAGAGTGCATAGTTAGATGAAAATACATGGAAATTGTTTTTTTCAAACAGTTCTTTAAACTCAAATGCAGGAGCACCCATTGGCACACCTAATGCTTTTGCTTCATTGCTTCTTGCAACAACACAACCATCATTATTTGATAAAACAACAATAGGTTGCTTTCTCAACTTTGGTTGAAACACTCTTTCGCAAGAGGCATAAAAATTATTGCAATCAATTAAAGCAAACATTAGTGTTTATGGTGTTTTATGGAATAAGTAAGTATGCCCCAAATTTCAAAGTCTTGGTATTCGGTAATTTTTATAGGTTTAAACTCAGGATTTTCGGGCATTAAATAAACTTGTTTACGTTCTACTTTCAAACGTTTTAATGTAAATTCATTATCAATTACACACACTGCTATTGCTCCGTTTGTTGGTTCTAAACTTTTATCAATTATCAGTAAATCATTATCATTTATACCAGCTCCAATCATTGATGTGCCACTGGTAACAGCAATAAATGTAGTGGATGGGTTTTTAATTAAATGTTTGTTCAAATCAATTGTAGCATCTAAAAAATCTGTTGCTGGAGATGGAAAACCTGCATTAATACCATCGGTTACAAATGGCAATTCCAAATCGGTGTCGTTTGATACCGAAAAAAATTTGAAATAAGTGGTTTTGAAAAGTGGTTTTACTTTCATGATGTAGTATCTTTTTTATAGCAACCTACTAAATTTTTCTTTACAACTAATTTTTGATATTGTTTATATAGATAGGTACAAAGTAACTAATAAACAATATTTAAATGATGAAGTTTTTTTTTAAGAAAATGAATGTACAAGAGATAGTAAACAGGCACTAATTTTTTTTATTTGCCAAC
>JAIXLB010000090.1 GCA_026931905.1 Chitinophagales bacterium | reverse complement strand
GAATAATTACTACTCCATGCAAAAAGAAAATGATAAAATACAACACATAAACAATAGTTAAAAGTAAAATATTTGAGTACAAAAATTTTTCTCTTTTTATAAAAAATAAAAAAACAAAAACGGCAAGCAAAACATAAAAATGAAAATTAAAATGAACAAAATGATACCATACAGCTAAAGCCTGTACTAAATTTTTTAATGAGAAATGTTGAACAGGCAAAGCCATTTCTTTACTATATTGAATACTTAACAAGCAAACATAAAAAGCAGTTGCAATAGCTACTCCCAATAACAGCGAAACAATTAATTTTATTAATTCACGTCTTTTAAATTTGTTTTCTAAAAAATAATTTTGAAGAGAAGGGTTTATAAAAAACAACATAATCAATACACACAAAGCAATCACTAAATAAACATTTGTAGGTAAAACAAAAATGCTACATGCACTTAACAACAAAAGAGCAATAAAATTTTTTAATTGAAAATCTTGCATTTTAATCATTTTCAAAAAGTAATACATCAATAAAGTGCATACCAATATATTTAAAGAATAACCCCTCAACTGCACAGAAAAATTAATAGCAGTAAAGGTTGTAGCAAAAACAGAAGTAGCAATTAAAGCAAATTTTTTATGGTATAATTGTTTACTTGTAACATATATCACCAACAAGTTTAGTACAGAAATGGTAAATGGAAGTATTCTAAAATAATAAGGATGATTCAGAATTTCTTGCACCTCATTAATGCCCCCTACTCTTCTTAAAACATTTAATAAAAAATTAAAAGCTATATGGTTATTGGCTACATGATAATCAAATAAAGTAGTTGTAAAAGGTGTAAAAACAAAATGTGTAAGCGTATAAATTTCATCTTGCCAAAAATCATTATTGATAAAAAACAAAGAACTGAATATAAAAAAAATACAAGAAATTAAAGTAATTGCAGTTTCTTTTTTCATCAAATTTTTATCATTAAATATTCAACAAGATAGCAAAATCATTTTAGCAACACCTATTTTTTTGCCAACATGTCAGCAAAACTAATTTGGTATTTTGTTTGTCCATTAAGGTTCGTCTAATAAAATTTAGGCTTATTTATCTATTTTAAACAAAAAAAGAAATTATACAATGCAAAAAGGTCAGATTCGTGTACAAACAGAAAACATTTTTCCTATCATTAAAAAATTCTTGTACAGTGAGCATGATATTTTTTTAAGAGAATTAGTGAGCAATGCCACTGATGCTTCTCAAAAGTTAAAAACCTTATCTTCTTTAGGTGAGGCAAAAGGCGAAATAGGTGATTTAAGAATTGATGTAACCCTCAACGCAAAAGAAAAAACTTTAACCATTGAAGACAGAGGTGTTGGTATGACAAAAGAAGAAGTTGATAAATACCTTAACCAGGTTGCTTTTAGTGGTGCAGAAGAATTTTTACAGAAATACAAAGATGCTAATATTATTGGGCATTTTGGCTTAGGTTTTTATAGCTCTTTCATGGTTGCAGAAAAAGTAGAAGTGATTACACAAAGTTATAATAACGATGCTGCAACAGTATATTGGAGTTGTGATGGAAGCCCAGAATTTGAATTGTATGAAGTAGAAAAAAAACAACGTGGCACTAAAATTATTTTACACATTAACGAAGAAAGTACAGAATTTTTAGAAGCCCACAGAATAAAAGAAACCTTAAATAAGTTTTGTAAATATTTACCTATACCTATTTATTTTACTGATGTTGCAGAAGAAAAGAAAGAAGATACAGAAGAAAAAAGTATTAACAACACCAACCCTATTTGGGTAAAAAAGCCAAGTGATTTAACCAAAGAAGATTACGAAAATTTTTATCGTGAATTATACCCTTTTGGTGAAACGCCTTTGTTTTGGATTCATTTGAATGTGGATTACCCTTTTAACCTTACAGGTATTTTATATTTTCCAAAAATTAAACAGAGCTACGAAATACAAAAAGATAAAATTCAACTTTACAGTAATCAGGTTTTTGTAACAGATGAAGTAAAAGATATTGTACCCGAATTTTTAATGTTGTTACATGGTGTAATTGATAGTCCAGATATTCCTCTAAACGTTAGTAGAAGCTATTTACAAGGCGATCCTAATGTAAAAAAAATAAACAACCATATTACTAAGAAAGTAGCAGATAAATTAGAAGAAATTTTTAACAAAGAAAGAACTGAGTTTGAACAAAAATGGGAAAGCCTTGGTTTGTTTGTTAAATATGGAATGATGACAGATGATAAATTTTTAGAAAAGGCAAACAAGTTTTTAGTAATGGAATCTGTAGCAAATGCTTCTGAAAATAATGAACACAAATTTTATACTTTAGAAGAATACAAAATCGCCACAGAATCTTTACAAAAAAATAAAGACGGCAAACATGTAATTATTTATACTACCAATCCTATACAACAAGATGCTTATATACAAGCTGCACAAGCAAAAGGATATAATGTTGTAAAAATGGAAACTATTGTTGATGCAGCATTCATTAACAATATGGAAATGAAATGGGAAAATGTAACCTTTACTCGTGTAGATGCAGATATTGCTGATAATTTAATTGACAAACAAGAAAGCACTGAAAGTGTTTTGAGTAAAAATGAAACCGAAGAATTAAAAAAACTTTTTGAAATAAAGTCTTCAGAAATTACTATAAGCGTTGATGTAAAAGGATTAAGCAAAGATGCTGCACCTGTTGTTGCAACAAGACCAGAGTTTATGCGTAGAATGAAAGATATGGCAAATATTGGTGGAGGAATGGCTGCATTTTATGCTCAAATGCCCGATGAAGTAACCTTAACTGTTAATGGCAATCATCCTATTTATCAAACATTATTAAAAGAAAGTGATGTAGAAAAGAAAGAAAAGCAAATAAGAAATTTAGCAGATTTGGCTTTACTTTCTCAAGGATTGTTAAAAGGTGCAGAGCTTACAAATTTCATAAGCAGAAGTGTAGATTTAATGCAACAGCAAGAAGCTTCTGTAACAGCGTAATTTTAAAAAAAAAGTAACTGTTTTTTTGCCCAATAATTTTTTAAAAAATTATTGGGCATTTTTATTTTTTCAAAATAAATAAAAGTACGCCGCATTTTCAATCAATATCTATTTAAGTATTTTGCACTATGCCTTTTCATTTACATGCTCCATATAAACCCAATGGCGATCAACCAACAGCTATACAACAATTAGTAGAAGGCATTAATAATGGCGACCGTTTTCAAACATTATTAGGCGTTACAGGCAGTGGAAAAACTTTTACAATGGCAAATGTTATTGCACAAGTACAACGCCCAACTTTAGTTTTAACACACAACAAAACTTTAGTAGCTCAGTTGTATGGCGAGTTTAAGCAATTTTTTCCTAATAATGCAGTGGGCTATTTTGTAAGCTATTACGATTATTATCAACCAGAAGCTTATATGCCTGTGAGTAATGTGTACATTGAAAAAGATTTAAGCATTAATGAAGAATTAGACAAATTACGTTTGCAAGCAACCAGCCAATTATTAAGTGGCAGGCGTGATATTGTTGTAGTAGCAAGTGTAAGTTGCATCTATGGTTTAGGCAATCCTGCTGAATTTGAAAATGGAATTATTCGTATTCATAAAGGTCAGGTTATTGCACGTCAAGGGTTTTTACATGCTTTAGTAAATGCTTTATACAATCGTAGTCAAGGAGAATTTAGTAGAGGAACTTTTAGAGTAAATGGCGATACAGTAGATATTAATTTACCTTACTTAGATTATGGTTATAGAATAACTTTTTTTGGCGATGAAATTGAAGAAATTGAAAGTATAGAATTATCATCTTCCAAAAGAATTTCAACCATAGAAAATGCTGCAATTTTTCCTGCTACTTTATACCTTGCTCCTAAAGAAATGATACAACAAGTGATGAATGAAATTCAAGATGAGATGATGGCACAAGTACAGTATTTTAAAAGTATTGGGAAAATAGAAGAAGCCCAAAGAATAAAAGAAAGAGTAGAATATGATTTAGAAATGATAAGAGAATTGGGCTATTGCAATGGTATTGAAAATTATTCCAGATTTTTTGATAGAAGAAAACCAGGTTCAAGACCATTTTGTTTGTTGGATTATTTTCCAAAAGATTTTTTATTAGTAGTTGACGAAAGTCATCAAACCATACCACAAATTGGAGGAATGTATGGTGGCGACAGAAGTAGAAAATTAGTTTTAGTAGATTATGGCTTCAGGCTTCCATCAGCTTTAGACAACAGACCTCTTAATTTTCATGAATTTGAAAATTTAATTGGGCAAACAGTTTTTGTAAGCGCCACACCCGGCGAATATGAATTGCAAAAAACAGAAGGTTTAGTTGTAGAGCAAGTAGTAAGACCAACTGGTTTATTAGAACCTCCCATAGAAGTAAGACCAAGTGTTAATCAAATTGATGATTTGTTAGATGAAATTGATAAAAGAGTAAAAGAGGGAGGCAGGGTTTTAGTAACCACTTTAACCAAAAGAATGGCTGAAGAAATGGATAAATATTTACAACGAATCAACATAAAATCAAAATACATTCATAGCGATGTAGATGCTTTGGAACGTGTAGAAATATTACGCCAGTTGCGTTTGGGAGAAATTGATGTATTGGTTGGCGTAAATTTATTAAGAGAAGGATTGGATTTACCAGAGGTTTCTTTAGTTGCCATTTTAGATGCAGATAAAGAAGGATTTTTACGCAACGAAAAAAGCCTTACACAAACTGCAGGTCGTGCAGCACGAAATGCCAATAGTTTAGTAATTTTTTATGCAGATAAAATTACACAAAGTATGCAACGAACCATAGATGAAACCAACAGAAGAAGAGAAAAGCAAATTGCTTACAACATTGCCAACAACATTGTACCCAAAACTGTAAAGAAAAGTATTGAGCAAATCATGCAGCAAACTTCTGTATTGGATATTAAAGGATTTGATGAAACAAAATCTTACGCCATACAAAATGATGAAGATATTATAAACATTGCTGCAGAAGAACAGGAAATTTATAAAACCATTCCTCAAATGGAAAAAGCCATTGCAAAAACTAAAAAACTCATGGAAAAAGCAGCCAAAGATTTAGACTTTATGGAAGCAGCAAAATTGAGAGATGAAATGTTTAGATTGAAAAAGGAGTTAGAAGAGATGAAAGGGAAATGAAAAAATACCCATTGAAGGGTACGGTATTTTTTGCAATAAATATTACCTTGCTGTAAATAATTTCTATGAAATTTTTTTTAATAATTGTATTGTTTTATTTACCTGTTTTAATTAATGCACAACAAGCAAAATTGGTTTTACCAATAGGGCATACAAATGCATTAATTGGCTACAAAATTACCCCTGACGAAAAATATTTAATAACAGCTTCTAAAGACGGAACAGGTAAAATATGGAATTACCGTACAGAAAAATTTATGTACGATTTAAAGTTGCATACTAATCAATTAACAGGTATTGATATTAGTAAAGATGGGAGTTTTGTAGTATTGGGTTCTGCCGATGGAACTTATTCTAAATGGGATGTGGCAACAGGAAAATTATTGTATCATTCTGCTCGTAAGGCATCTATCAATCACCTTTTTTTACTTCCAGGAGACAGTAGTGTGCTTTTGATAAAAGAATTTGTATTGGTAATTGGTTTTTTAAAAGAAGACACACCCGATATTTTATTTGATGAAGAAAATTACAGCAACAAAGATTCAAAAAAAAGAATAGCCATAAGCCCTGATTATACAATGCTTGCTGTTTCTCAGGAAAATCACGGAATAAAGATTTTTGATTTGTTGAATATAGGATTAGGTTATGCTAAGGTTTATTTAGATAAAGTAGTTATTGACAGTTCCAGATATTATGACTTATCTAAATTGCCCGGTTCTTTATATTTTACAAACAACAATGAATTAATAGTTTCTGTTGGTGGATATGCAATGGCAGGGTTTAATATTGACAGTTCCAAACAAACATTCCTTTATCACAAAACTTTTCATGGCGGTATATTAAATAAAAACCGAACATTCATGGCTTTTACAAACGGAAAAGATGATACAGTAAGAATATGGAATACACAACTAAAACAAATAGTGGCACTAATACCCAATAAAAAGCAATTAGCAATAGTTAAATTTTCAAAAATTAGTTCTAATATAATTCTCTGTAAAGGCAAAACTGTTCAAGAATGGAGCATTGATGGAACTCTAATACAGGAAAGATTATTGGAAGAAAAACAACAAACGCTTGTAAAAGATATAGTGGGAAGTAACAGAACAGCAAGCATTTTAAGCATCAATGATAACGAAACTGTTGCAATTACTGAAATGCAAAACGGACTTCAAACCATTAATTGGAAAACAGGAAAAACAATCAACGAGTTTATTGGCAAAATAGGAGAAGTGAAAAAAAGCATTGTAAGCAAAAACGGAAAATGGCTTTTTGAAGTAAAGGAAAATTATAGTAATTATTGGAATTTGCATACAATGACTGCCACCCGTTTTCCTGAGCATTTGGATAAAGCTGTGAAAAATATTTTTTTAACAAATGTTGCTGACATAATATTACTTCAATACGAAAACTCATTTAACTTGTTTGATTGTACAACAGAAAAAACAATCTATTCTAAACCAATTGAATGGAGTAGCGAGGTTTTAATGTTAAAAGGAGATACTTCTTTCTTGACAATTAATGAAAAACAAATTCAACAACGGCTTGTTTCTACAGGAGATATTATTAAAGAGTGGGAAATGCCGTACAGGGTGTATAATGCAGCTGTTTCTAATAACGACAGTTTGTTAGTGTATAATGCCAAAGTATCTCAAAACAATGATTCTCTTATTGTTTGGGATTTGGTAAATGATAGAAAAATAGTTTCGGCTTACAGACCAAGCCAATATATAGAACCCGGATATTTTGTAGTCTATACACCTAAATATATACCTGCCTTTCGTTTTTCTGATGACAATAAATATCTTTTTTACGGTTCGGGCGAAAATGGTTCTTTAACTATTGCTCAACTTCCTTATGAAGAATATGAACAATATAAGTATGGCGATGAAACAGAAACAGATACCATTAAATACGAGTTTGCCATTATTCATGAAGGATGGTGGGAATTATTTTCTGCCACAGTTCCAATAACTATTATCAGCAGCAAAGCAACAGTAATACGAAGTGAAGAGTACGAAAACGGAGAAAGTGCAATAAAGGCATATAACTATGAAAAAGGCGATATTTTATTTAGTTTACCTTATTCTCGGTTTCAAAGAATTAAATTGTATGACAGTATCAATAATCAATTATATACTGCTACAAGAACAGAATGGTTGTTGTGGGATATTGCAAAAAAGAAACTCATAAAAAAATGGCAATTGCCTGTTGGCATGAATGCAGAAACTATTATCCCTGAAAAAAAGCAATTTTTAATTTCATCTAACGACAGAATTGGTATTCAATATATGGATGAGAAAAAGCCGATTTATTTTTTCAGCACTTTAGATAACAATGAAAGTATTGCACACAGGAATGACAGATATTACAAAGTAACGCCAGATGCCGCTGCAAGTTTATCATGGAATATAGATAATAAATTTTATGATTTTGACCAATGGGATATACAGTATAACAGACCTGATAAAATATTGGAATTAACAGATGAAAAAGAATTAGCCAATGCCTATTATAAGGCTTACTTAAAGAGATTAAAGAAAAACGGATTAACCGAACAAAATTTTAATCAAACAAATCAATTGCCGCAAGCAATTATTATGAATGAAATTACAGATGGCGATGAAATTGCAAATGATGTTTTTAATTTGAAAATAAAAATTATTCCAATTAAAAATACAGCCGTAAATAAAATATTTGTTTTGGTAAATGGCTGCCCTGTTATGGGCAAGCAAGGTTTTAAAACCTTACTTATAAAAGATACTGTTTTGCAATTTCCAATAAAAATGTCTGCCGATTTGAATAATATTAAAATTTCTTGTATGGATAAATTTGGAAACGAATCTGTTCGGGAGCAATTACAGGTTATTTACCATCCTAAATCTTCAATACAAGAAAAACAACATTTCATAGGCATAGGCATTAATCAATTTTCCAATCCTGAATACAATTTAAACTGGAGTGTAAAAGACATCAGAGATTTAGCACTCAAGCTAAAAACAAAATATCCCAATATTGTTATAGATACTCTGTTTGATGAAAGTGTAATCAAAGAAAATATTTTGGCTTTAAAGAAGAAGCTACTACAATTGAATGAGAATGACAAAGTAATCGTTTCGTACAGTGGTCATGGTGTATTAAGCAAAGACTTTGATTACTTTCTTTCCACGTACAGCATCAATTTTGAAAAGCCCGAAGAAAACGGATTATCTTATGACGAATTGGAAAATTTATTAGACAGCATAAAGCCACGCCAAAAACTCATGTTTATAGATGCCTGTCATAGCGGTGAAGTAGATAAAGAAGAGATAGAAAAAGTAGAAGCATCCAAAAAAGAATTAGAAAAAAATGGAGTTGTTACCAAAAGCACCATAAAAGTAAAGCCTAAAAAAAGTGTAGGTATGGCAAACAGTTTTGAACTGATGCAAAGTTTGTTTGTAAATGTAGGTAAAGGAACAGGAGCAACTATTATTAGTGCAGCAGGTGGTATGCAATATGCACAGGAAAGAGGTGACTTAAAAAATGGCGTATTTACATACAGCATTCTTGAGGCGTTTAATAAAAATGCTACATTAAAGGTGTCTGAATTGAAGAAGATAGTAGGTGAACGTGTAATACAACTTACCAATGGTTTACAAAAACCTACATCAAGAAATGAAACCAATAATTATGATTGGTTGGTGTGGTAAAAAATTATTGATCCACCATATTTTATTTATTTTTTAAAGAATGAATTAATTACAGACAAAAAAATTTGTTAAAAATTCAATTACACTTATCTTTCGTTTTCATAATCAGTAAACCAAAACATAAAATAAAAATTACCTAACACAATATGAAAATTGAAGAAATAAAAGTATTACGTGGACCTAACTATTGGAGCATTCGCAGAAACAAGCTCATTCAAATGAAACTTGATTTAGAAGAGTTAGAACAAAAACCAACCAATAAAATAGAAGGATTTTCTGAAAGATTAGAAGCATTGTTTCCAAGTATGTACAGTCATAGATGCAGTGAAGCAGCACCAGGCGGTTTTTTTAAACGTGTAAAAGAAGGCACTTGGATGGGTCATGTAATTGAGCATATTGCTTTAGAATTACAAACCTTAGCAGGCATGGATACAGGCTTTGGCAGAACAAGAGGTACAGGCGAAGAAGGAAAATATTTTGTTGTATTTAGTTATTTAGAAGAAGATGCAGGCGTTTATGCTGCTAAAACTGCTGTAAAAATAGCACAAGCATTAACTGACGGAAAAGATTATTTAATTGCTGAAGATATTCAAACATTAAGAGAGATAAGAGAAGATACTCGTTTAGGCCCATCAACAGGTTGTATAGTTGATGAAGCTGCAAAACGTGGAATCCCTCATTTGCGTTTAAACAAACATAGCTTAGTGCAATTAGGTTATGGCGTTCATCAAAAAAGAATAAGAGCTACCATTGCCAGTACAACTTCAAACATTGCTGTTGATATTGCTTGCGATAAAGAAGAAACAAAAGCATTATTAGAAGCTGCTGAAATTCCTGTTCCAAAAGGCATGGTTATAAGAACAGAAGAAGGTTTAAAAGATGCAGTAAAAAAATATGGTTATCCATTAGTTATTAAACCTATAGATGGCAATCATGGCAAAGGCAATACAACTAATATTATAAATTGGGAGCAAGCTGTAAAAGCATTGGAAAATGCAAAACAATACAGTAGAAGTGTAATTGTAGAAAGGTTTATAACAGGTTTTGATTTTCGTATTCTTGTTATAAATTACAAATTTATTTGTGCTGCTTTAAGAACTCCAGCTGCTGTAAAAGGTGATGGAGAACACAATATTCAATGGTTAATAGATGAAACCAATAAAGACCCAAGACGTGGTTATGGACATGAAAAAGTTTTAACACAAATTAATGTTGACCACAGCACCATGAAAATGTTGGAAGAAAAAGGATACACTTTAGAAACAATTCCAGCAAAAAACGAATTGGTTTTATTAAAAACAACAGCCAACCTTAGCACAGGAGGCACAAGTGAAGATGTTACAGATGAAGTACACCCTGCCAATATTGTAATGTGCGAACGCATTGCAAAAATTATAGGTTTAGATATTTGTGGTATAGATATTATGGCAGAAGATTTACGAACTCCTGTAAGTGAAAATGGAGGAGCAATTTTAGAAGTAAATGCAGCTCCAGGTTTTCGAATGCATATTGAACCAGCAATAGGTTTACCCAGAAATGTTGCTGAGCCTGTAATAGAAATGTTGTTCCCAGACAGAGGCAATGGTCGTATTCCTATTATTGCTGTTACTGGCACTAATGGCAAAACAACTACTACTCGTTTAACTGCACATATTTGCAAAAGTGCAGGAAAAAAAGTAGGCTATACTACCAGCGATGGAGTGTATATACAAAATCAATTGTTGATGAAAGGAGATTGTACGGGTCCTCTCTCCTCTCAATTTGTATTAAAAGATCCTACTGTAGATTTTGCAGTGTTAGAATGTGCAAGAGGTGGTATTTTAAAAAATGGATTAGCATTTCAAAATTGCGATGTAGCTATTGTTACAAACGTTGCAGAAGATCATATTGGATTAGGAGGTATTAACAATATAGAGCAAATGGCAAAAGTAAAAGCTGTTGTTCCTGAAACAGTTTTTAAACATGGTTATGCAGTTCTCAATGCAGATGATGATTTGGTATATAACATGAAAAATAATTTATCGTGCAATATTGCTTTATTTAGTATGGATGAAAACAATCCAAGAATACAAGAACATTGTAAAGAAGGAGGTTTAGCTGCAGTATTTGAAAATGGATTTATCAGTATTTTAAAAGGTACATGGAAAATAAGAGTATCGCATGTAAAGGATATTCCTTTAACTTTCGAAGGAAAAGCAATTCATAATGTTGCTAATTGTTTACCAAGTGTTATGTCTGCTTATTTATTCAAATCTATAAGTATTGAAGATATAAGAAGTGGCTTACAAACATTTGTAGCAAACAGTAATTCAACTCCTGGGCGATTGAACTTTTTTCATTTCAAAAACTTTACTTTCTTAGCCGATTTTGCACACAACCCTCATGGGTTAAAACTTTTAGGAGATTTTGTAAGTAAGTTAGATTATCCTTTAAAAGTAGGTGTTATTAGTGGTACAGGCGATAGACGTGATGAAGATATTAGAGAATTGGGTGCAATATCTGCACAATATTTTGATGAAATAATTATACGTTGTGATAAAAATTTAAGGGGCAGAACTGCTGAAGAAATTATTGGTTTATTACAAGAAGGAATTAATGCTATAAATCCTGCTATTCCTCAAACTGTAATAGCCAATGAAAATTTAGCTTTAGAACATATTTATGCTAATCCTAAACCTGGTGCTTTATACACCATAATGTGCGATGTTGTTGCAGGTGCTTTGGATAAAATAAAAGAATTAAAAGACAGAGAAAACAAAACTGTTAGCTAAAAACTGTAGCAACATGAATTTCAAAAATTTACTTTTACCTATTGCTGTAATCATCATTTTTAGTGCATGCAAAAAAATTAAAAGTTTTGAATATAGAAATATAAAAAACGTAGAAGTAAAAGCACTTGGTTTTAATCAATCTGCATTAAGTTTAGATTTAATTTATTACAACCCTAATGAATTTGGTGTTGATTTAAGAAAACTCAACTGTGATATTTATGTAGATGAACAATATTTAGGTAAATACACATTAGACACACTCTTACATATTAACAGAAGAAGCGAATTTGTATTACCCAGCCGTATGGCTATAGAAATGAAAGGTGTTTTTAAAAACTTATATGCTGTAATTTTCAATAAAGAAATTCAGTTGAATATAAAAGGAACAGCAAGAGTAGGTAAAGCAGGTTTATTTATAAATATGCCCATTAATTACAGTGGCAAACATACGTTTAGTTTGTTCTAATAAAAATAGAGCATGAGCTAAAAACCCATGCTCCTTTTCTATTTTTTCCACCAAACTACAAACTTGCTTTCTTTAATTTTTTAGGTAGTTTTATTTCTGTATTATAAAACTTATTTCCTCTTTTATATTTTAATTTCAAAGTATCACCTTCTTTAATACCTCTCAACTTCATTTTAAAATTATCAACATCTTTTAAGTCTGTACCATCTATTTCTGTAATAATATCATCTGTTCGTAAGCCAGATTTTGAAGCTGGCGACTCTTGTGTAATAGCTAAAACTTTTACACCATTCCCCTCTTCTACATCTTGAATATCTAAACCAATTTTGGGTGTACGAGGATAAGCATTAAAGAAAAAATTTCCATCTGTAGATTCTAATCCATTGTCATAAATATTATTCCAAGTACCAGCAACACTTGATATTTTATTTTTATCTAAAACTGCTTGTGCAGTATAAATTGTATCATTTCTTTTATAAGTAATAGTTATTTTATCACCAGGGTTGTATTTATGAATTACCCTATCAATGGTATTAGTTTTATCAATTTTAATGTCATCAATTTTAGTAATAATATCTCCTTGCTGCAAGCCAGCTTTTTTAGCAGCACTTCCTTTATATACAGTAATTAATTTTCCTCCCTCTTCAGTATTTTTCTCAAATATTCCTAATTCTGCTTTATTATCTATTCCTGCAAAATCCCAATATTTATTATCAAAAAAATGGGGGGCATTATTGTTTTTTAAATACTCTCTTAAACTATATTTTCTACCATTCTTACCTTCTATAATTTTAATATTTTTATCGGTTGTATATTCTAATAAAACGCCATTTACTAAAATAGTATCGCCTTGTATGGTTAAAGTAAGTTCATTATCGTTTTGCTTATTAGTACTTGCTGTATCTGTTTCAGTTTTACTACCTTGTTTTCCTTTTGTTTGTGCTTGTACAAAAGTTGTAAAAGCTACTGTCAGCAAAATTGTTTGAAAGATTTTCTTATACATGGCTTTATATTTTTTTGATGTACGAAATTTTTAGTAGGTCAAATATAAAGAATGTTTTTCGATACGAAACATTTCGGAAATGTTAAAATAAATAAAAGAATTAATCAAATTTCAGGTTAGGATAATTATCAATGGTTTCAAAAACATAATTAGGATTGCTTTTGATAATTTTAATAAATTTAATCAATGAATCTGAAAAAGCTGGCGTTCTAAACATTCTATCATGAGTAAGTATTACAACATGATTGGGTGTATGACTATAACCTCTGGCAGCATAATTTACCTCAGCAGCTAATTTTTCTGGTGTTTGAACAGGATAAGATTCGCCTCTTGTAAAATGCCATTCTACATCCCAGCCCATTACATTATACCCAGCACTATCTAATTTTTTACAAACTGATTTTACTAAGTTACTCGATTTTCTTATACCATTTTTATCAACCCATGCACTATTACCTGGTAGCCTTATAATTTTGAATGGAACACTTAAAGTATCTTGAGCTTTATAAAAATCTTGTTCGGCAATTGCAGGATGTTCATAAAAATATTTATACCTTTCGTTGGTATGCGTATAACTATGGTTTGCTAAAAGTATTTGTGGATAATCATTTTTAATTTTTTGTGCAAGATATTTACCTACTTTATTTGTTGCATTTCTGCCAATCATAAAAAACGTGGCTTTAATATTTTCGTTTTTACAAATATTATAACAAGTTTCTGTACCATAAGATGGTCCATCATCAAAAGTTAAATAGATATACGTTTTCGTACTATCATAAGTAAATGTTTTTCTTTTAAATTTTAATATATTAGAATCAACAAAAGGCTTTTCAGTTTTTGCGTTTGAATCTTTGGATAAAGTTGTAGTTGTATTTTGCTTTTTATCTGCTAAATTTTCTTGGTAATTACATGCATAAAAAATAAAAGTAAAAAGGATAAGAAAATACAATATAGTAGTTTTTATAAAAGGTTTAGGTTGAAACATGAAAACAATTTTATAGCTAAAATAATATAGAATTTGTTAGAAGTAAGTAAAATTTAGTTCATAATGTTTTTTTACCTCAAATTGTTTTACGACAATAGAAACAATTTACTTACTACTCGTTTTGTGTGAGAACTATTAATTAAATTTGTTACTTATTTTATTAATCATTTAAAATTTAGAATTATGTCATTCACATTATCTCCATTACCTTATGCTTACGATGCTTTAGAGCCACATATTGATACATTGACTATGCAAATACATCATGGTAAACACCATCAGGCTTATATAGACAATTTGAATAAAGCTATTGTAGGTACAGAATATGAAAACAAATCATTAGAAGAAATAATAGCCAACGCAGATAAAATTTCTGCAGCTGTTCGTAACAATGGTGGTGGGCATTGGAACCATTCTTTTTTTTGGGAAAGTTTAGCACCTAATGCTGGTGGTGCTCCAACAGGAGAATTAGCAGATGCTATTAACACTAATTTTGGCAGTTTTGATGAGTTTAAAACAAAGTTTGCAACAGCAGGTGCAACTCGTTTTGGTAGTGGTTGGGCTTGGCTTTGTGTACACAAAGGTGGTAAGTTAGAAATTTGCTCAACTCCTAACCAAGATAACCCAATAATCATGGGAAATTGTGGCTCAGCTATTTTTGGTGTTGATGTTTGGGAACATGCTTATTACTTAAAATATCAAAATAAACGTGCAGATTATTTAACTGCAATTTGGAATGTTGTAAACTGGAATAAAGTGGCTGAACGTTTTAATGCAGCTAAATAGATTTATACAAATTCTATTTCATTTATTAAACGAGGCGGTTTCTAAAGAAACCGCCTCATTATTTTTATCATCTATCTTACATACATTTTATCTTATTAAAACAACAGTTCCTTTTTTGAAAATTGTTTTTCCTGTATAATCTATTGCTTGTGCTGCAAAAACATAAGTGCCACTGGCTTGTGGTGTTCCATTTACATTACCATCCCAACCTTTCATGTACTCTTTTGTTTCATAAATTAATTGACCAAACCTGTTATAAATTCTAAAAAACTCAATAGTAGCAATGCCTACAGGAATTGGTTTTAAAATATCATTTTTTCCATCACCATTGGGAGTAAATGCTGTGGGAATAAAAATATCTGGTTGAGTTTTATAAACTTTCACTACAATATCATCAATACCTTTACAACCTTCTGGTCTGGTAACAAGTACTTGGTATTTTATAGAGTCTGCATTGATATTTAAAATTGCTACAGGATTTTGAGAATTAGGGTTATTTAAACCTGTGCTTGGTGTCCATTTATAAGTACTGCCTGCAGGAATAGTACTTGTTTGTGCAAATAATTGCAAAGGTTGATTTTTTACTACAACAGTATCATTGCCTGCAAATACAACAATCTTTGGAATAACATTTACCACTACAGAATCTATGAATGGCTTAGGACAACCTAAAGTATCATTGGCTGTAATAAAATAGGTTGTTGTTGATAAAGGTTTAACATAAGGTGTAAGTGAATTTATATTTGAAATAGCAGTAACAGGCGACCATGAAAATGTACTGCCAACCATGGTTGCACTTAATTTTATACTATCACCATAACAAATAGGATTTATTGTATTTATATGTGCCTGAGGATATGGAACAGGTCTTATAGTTACAGTATCTTTATCCTGACATTTACCTAAATTGGCTGTTACAAAATATTTTGTTAGTGTAAGTGGATGAACCAAAGGATATTTTTCTGGAGCAACAATCTCTCCTGTTGAAGAGGTCCAAATATAACTTAATGCATCGCTAATAGGATGAAGTCTAAATGTATCTGTTAAACAAATAGAAGAATCAAGTCCAGCATTGACTGATATAAAATCTAATACATTTACTTTAATAGTATCTTTATTAATGCAGCCATCATCATTTACAGTTATTATATAAGAAGTGGTATCTTTTGGATACACTAAAGGATTCTTTGTAGTAGGATTAATAATATTATAATTAGGCAGCCAACTTACATTACCTGTTGTATTGGCAATTAAAGGCAGTGTATCTATACTACAAATTAAAGTATCTTTAAAAGGCAAATTAATGATAGGCAAATCTCTTACAAGAACATTTTTATGAACCGTATCTAAACAGCCTTTACTATTAGTAACAATTAATGAAACATCATAAGTTCCAGAAGAAGGATATTTCCAAGCCGTATCTTTTGCTCTTGAAGTATCTGCAGTTGTGGTAGGATCTCCAAAATTCCACCTCCAACTATTTACAACACCATATACAGTTGTAGTAGCATCTTTAATAGTTATAGGAGATACAACACAAGAACCAATTGTATTTATAGCAGGATGAAAACCAGGAAAAGCATACACATATTTAGAAGAAGAATCCTGACAACCTCCTGTTGCTGTAATTTTTAATTTTACTAAATATTTTCCTGTATCAGCATAAGTATAAGTGGGTGTTGGTTGTGTTGAGGTGCCTCCATCTCCAAAGTTCCATGCATAAGATATGATGGCAGGATTGGGTGAATGATTTTCAAAATAATAATTAAATCCATTGCAAGTTCTATCATCAGGTCCTGCATCTGGTTTTACAGAAGAGCAGTTGGCAATTCGTAAAATAAAATCTTTTCTATGTTCATTAATTAAAACACCATTTCGCCACTCTTCTACTGTAACACAAACTACATATTTTCCAGGAACTTGTGGAGCTATGCCACTAATTATACCTGTTTTAGGATTAATGATTGCTCCTGTACCAAAAGGATTAGTGGCACTATAAGGTGCAGGATAATTTAATGAAATAGGATGCAAAACTGCTGGAGGTGCTGGATTAGGGCTTGGTGTTGGACCATCTTGTCCATCAAAAGCAGGACTAAACTTATAAGCTAATGAATCTCCATCTACATCAGTTGCACTAAAGTCTAATAAAAAATCAGTGGATTTACAAACGGTATTGGTATCTCTTACTGCAAATGTTGGGCAATTATTATTGCCTGTTGGTAATTGATTAGTGCCAGGAATTCTGGTTATAAACGTTGCACCCATTTGTGTTGTGGAGTTTGATACATTGGTAATGGATGTTCTTGTATATCTAATCCAAGAAAGAGTGTAACCATCTGCATTCTTGGGTAATTCAATAGTAGCTTGAAATATGCCTACCTGATAACAAACATTTATAAAAGGTTGTAGGCAAGGATTTGCTCCTGCAGTATTATGAATTTCTGGTGGATTAACAGAAAACTGTTGAGCCAACTGCTTTGTAGAAAAAAGGGTTAGCCCTGGATTAGTATAAATACCTATTGTTACATTTTCGCCATTTAAAGATGCAAAATTATCGCCTGCTGGTCCGCATTCTCTAAACAAACGCATGGTTACTAAATATTTATCAGTATTATTTGTTCCTGTACCTATATACTCATAAAATAATTCTCCACCTGATATATGTGTAGCATTGGATGTAATGGCAACTAAAGCAATTAAGAATGTAAGAAATATTTTTTTCATTGTTTTTATGTAGCTATTGAAAGTTGCAAAGTTAAATACAACATTCATTTGAAATAAATTGTTTTTAAGAACCAATATTAAATAGAACTGATTTTAAGAAGTAGATTATTATTCTAATGGTTGTGTTGCTTTAAAATTTAAAAACATCTGTACAAAATGAAAGCAAATAGTTATTTACATTTTCTGTGGCTTCCCACATACCCATGTGCCCTGTATTTTTTAAAATATGTACATAAGATAGTTGTGGTAGCTTAGATTGTTGCAACATATCTTGCATAGGTGCAGCAATATCTTCTTCTCCTATAATAAATAAAATAGGAATATTGGCTTTGCTTAAAACATTTGTTCTATCTGGTCTGTTCATCATTGCAAAATAATATTGCTGTAAAGCATCTTTTTCATAATGCGTTGCTGCTTTTATAAATTCATTGATTGTTGCAGCATGTTCTGCTTTATATTTTTCTCCAAAATAAGTAGGTATAACATTTTTTAAAAAAGAATAACCTCCATACGCTTCTATCATTTCTATACTTCTCATTCTATTCTCTTTTTTAGTTGCATTATCTGCAAAAGCAGTTGAGTGTAGTAATCCAAAACCTTTTAAATTATTTTGGTATTTTTCTGCAAAAGCAAGTGTAATATAACCTCCCATACTATGACCTAACATAATACATTGCTCAATATTTTCATATTCTAATAGCAATTTTATACAATCTGCATAATCTGAAATTTCAGTAGGATATTTTACTAAATCATTATTATTTTTTGTAGCAGATACTTTCAATAAACTACTTTTTCCCGAACCAGGAATATCAGGAATTATTAATTGAAAATGCTTTTTTAAAAAATTTATTTGATGAATAAATGTTGCAGAAGTTTCACCAAAACCATGCAATAAAATAATAGTATTTCCTTTGCCTATAACTGTATAAGCA
>JAIXLB010000002.1 GCA_026931905.1 Chitinophagales bacterium | reverse complement strand
CCCAACCCTGCAAGAAATTATACAGAAATTCAAATTGCAAGCGATGTAAAAGGTAAATACAATTTAATGATGTATAACATTAATGGTCAATTAGTGTACAACAATAATATTACAGTAAATAGTGGATTAAATACACAAAGAATCAATACATCAACTTTTGCTAAAGGAATATATCGTATAGTTTTGGTTAGTGATCAAAACACAAATGTTTATTCAAACACTTTAATAGTGCAATAACAAATTTTTATATCGTACAATAAAAGAGGCTGCCCGATTTTTAAGACAGCCTCTTTTTAAATTTTAAAGCAGATTAAAATGAAACTATTTTGCTGTTTAATGTCTTGTATAGAAGCAGGGGAGTTTTAATGCTTATAAATACGCCATTCGCAACAACTGTAAAATATCAATAGCCTTTTACTTGATAATACTTTTTAAATTTTTAAGTAATATTTTTTAGTTATTTTGCCAACATTAATGGCAATTATTTTATTTGATAACGAACACAGAAAAAATCTTTTTCCTGCAACTGCTACTCAAGCTTTGGCATCGTTACGATTAGGTATTTTTACCATTGAAGAATGGTGGCAACAACTTTTACAAGAACCCATATTTGTAAAAACAGAAAATTATTTACAGCCTTTGTATAAACCTATTTCAGCACAAGAAGAACATATATATATTGATGCTTCTGTTATACCTAATGATGGGTTACTAAAAAAAATAATTGCATTAAAAAGCAATGAAGCTTTAGCAAATACAGAAGGTATTATAGCTTATAAAACAAAAAAGGATAACATTTTAAATACAGCATTATCAAGCCAAATTAATAGAACAAACATTACAGATTTTGCACAAAGAATTACACAGCCATTTCATCTTTTTCAGTACAATGAAATTATTTTAAAAGAACATTTTAAATTAGTTTCTGCCCATAAAAATTTTCAAAAAATATCATCAAGTAATACTGTAATAAATCCTGAAAATATTTTTATAGAAGAAGGAGCAACAGTAGAGCATTGCATTTTAAATGCTTCTACAGGTTGTATTTATATTGGTAAAAATGCAACTGTAATGGAAGGGAGTATCATTAGAGGTTCTTGTGCAATATTGGATAATGCTGTGATAAAATGTGGTACTAAAATATATGGTGCCACCACCATAGGAAAAAATTGTGTAGTAGGTGGTGAAATAAAAAATGCTATAATAAGTGATTACAGCAACAAAGCACATGATGGATATTTAGGTGATAGCTTTATTGGTAAATGGTGTAATATAGGTGCAGGCACAAGCAACAGTAATGTAAAAAACAATGCCAGCAATGTTTTTATTTGGAATTATGCTACTAACCAATTAGAAAATGCAGGTAAAAAATGTGGTGTTGTTATGGGCGATTATTCAAGAGTTGCTATAAATTCATCCATCAATACAGGATCAAGTATTGGCGTATGTTGTAATGTTTTTGGCACAGGGTTATTGCCCAAGTTTTTTCACAATTTTTCTTGGGGTGTAGATGCTACTTACGATTTTGAAAAAGCATTAGCCGATATAACAAATTGGAAAAATTTTAAGCAAGAAAAATTATCAGAAGAAGAAAAAAATATGCTGAAATATCTTTTTAATCAATTATAAAATTTCATCAGTAAAAATTAAAAATTATGCGTAAAAAAATTGCTGCTGCAAACTGGAAAATGAATTGTACTTTACAACAAGCAGAAGATTTATTGAATAAATTAGCTGCTGTTGAAACTCATCTTTCCAACGAAAAAATTAGCATTATTGGTGTGCCTTATCCTTACTTGTTATTAGCCAAAGAAAAATTACAAACCAAAGAAAATATGTTTGTGGCTGCACAAAACTGCTACACTAAAAAAAGTGGTGCATACACTGGAGAAATTAGTGCAGAAATGTTGCAAAGTATGAACATACCTTTTGTAATTATTGGACATAGCGAACGCAGAGAGTATTTTAATGAAACCAATGCTATGCTTGCAGAAAAAATAAACATAGCGTTAGAGTACAAATTACAACCCATTTTTTGTTGTGGCGAAGCATTATCTATCAGAGAAGCTGGTTCACAAAATAGTTTTGTAGAAAACCAGTTGAAAGAATCATTATTTCATTTAAGCGAAGAGCAAATATTGCAAATAGTTATTGCTTATGAACCAATATGGGCAATCGGTACAGGTAAAACAGCCAGTAACGAACAAGCACAAGAAATGCACCAACATATTCGTAATGTATTGGCAAATAAATATGGCACTTCTGTTGCTGAAAAAATTTCTATTTTATATGGAGGAAGTGTAAAAGGAAATAATGCTAAAGAATTGTTTGCACAAAAAGATGTAGATGGAGGTTTAGTAGGTGGTGCATCATTAAATGCAGATGAATTTACTACAATCATCAACTCGCTTTAAACCTTATAATTTGTTTTTAAATACTGATTTCTTTGAAAAGAGGAATCAGTATTTTTATGCAATAAATTTTTCATCAACTTTTATTAAAATACATATTATGGCAGCAATAAAAGAATGGAGTAAAGATGATAGACCAAGAGAAAAATTGGTTTTAAAAACTGCAAATGCGTTAAGCAATTCTGAATTGCTTGCTATATTAATTAACAATGGTACTAAAGATAAAAGTGCAGTAGAACTTGCTAAAGAGCTATTACAAAAAACAAATAACGATTTAAAAAAATTAGGCAAACTTTCTGTAAATGATATTTTACAACTAAAAATAAAAGGGTTGGGTATTGCAAAAGCAGTAAGTATTGTAGCTGCTTTGGAATTAGGTATAAGAAGAGATGCAACTGAAAAACAAACACAGGTTTATAAAAGTTCAAACGATATTGCTCATTTTTTAAAAGCAAAATTTCAGTACTTATCCAAAGAAATTTTTGCTGTAGTTTATTTAAACAATAGCAATAAATTAATTCATGAAGAAGTAATTAGTGAAGGAGGTATTACAGGCACTTTGGTTGATACAAGAATTATTTTGAAAAATGCTTTATCGTATGGAGCAACTAATATTATTTTATGCCACAATCATCCAAGTGGTAATTTAAAACCAAGTGATGCAGATAAAAAAATTACAAATAAAATAAAACAAGCTGCTACACTTTTAGACATTCATTTATTAGACCATATTATTGTAAGCGATGAAGGTTATTTTAGTTTTGCAGATGACGGCTTGTTGTAAAAATTTTTAAATAAGCAATAAAAAACCCACCTAAAAAGATGGGCAATATTTTTAGGTACAAAAAGTATCTTCTTAATTATACGCCTTAATTAAAAACACACAATCTTCTATTTCTTTAATTTGATTTACTCTATCCATACCTTTAATAGAAGAATGATTAGATACTTTAATATTTTGATGTTCTTGATTTGCTTTTTTAAGGTCGCTTACTAATTTATAAATGTATTTTCCTGTGATAGCAAAAGTTACACCTTCTGCCTGACGTTCTCTTGTACTAATTACTCCTATTACTTCTCCTTTGTTATTTAATAAAGGGCCACCACTGTTTCCTGGGTTAGCACTCATTTGAATTTGACAAGTTAATGTATCGCCGCTGTATCCTGTTTTAGCACTTAAATAACCCATGTTATATACAATTTCATTTTTAGGATATCCTAATGTAAAAACTTCTTCACCTAAATTACTTCCTTGTTTAGAAACGCCATAAGGTAAAGATTTCATGGGAGTATAATCTTTATCATCAATTTTAAGAACAGCTAAATCTCTCTCTGCATCAACAAAAAGAATTTTTGTTTTAAATTCTTTTCCAGCATTATAAACATTGGCAGATGAAGCACCTTTTAAAATGTGTGCATTGGTAATAATATAACCTTTAGTATCTATTAAAAAACCAGTTCCTCCACCTCTTACTTCTGCATCTTTAGGAATTTTAGAAACTACTTCATTTATTTTATTTCCTTGATAGCGCTGTCCTTGTTTTAGTTTTTCAACTTCTTGTCCTAACTCTTGAATTGCTTGTTTATTAGCGGGTGCAAAAAATGCCACTAAACCACTAATCATTAAAGCAATAGCACCACCTACAACAGCTGCAATAGCAGTAACTTTTCTGTATTTATTCCATAAGTGTATTACTTTAGTTTTAGGTGTAAGGTTTTCGCCTTCAGTAATGATTCCTTGATTTAAAAGTTGGTTATGTATGTTGTGTAAATTGTGTTTCAATCTTTGGTGGGTAGCATAATCTTCTATTTGGTGTAAGAACATTATATGCTCTACCACTTTTTGGTCTATTTCAGGAAAATTTTTTCTTTGTTCTTCAAAAAATACTTTTTCCTGAGGAGTCATTTTGCCCTCAAGGTATCTTTCAATAGTTTGTATAAGAATAATTTCGTCCATCATCACTTAATCAATTTTATTGTATTGTATAAAAAATATTTTTTTTAACCGCATCAAACATTTGTACTTCTGTGTTTTAGCATTATCGGCATTGGTATAACCAAATTGTTTTGCCAACTCTTGCATACCCATTTGCTTTATATAAAAACCTTCTAATAAACTTTTGCAAGGCTCTCCAATACTATGCAATGCTTTTTCCATCATGGTAAAATCGGCATTCTTTTTTTCATAATCATCTACATCTTCTTCTACGGGTATTGTTTCTTCAAATCCTTCTATTTGGTTACTATACTTACCTATTTGTTGCAAACGTTTCAACCAAAGTCTTTTACAAACTGAATAAACATAGGTATTTATTTTACAAGTAAGCACAAATGAACTTGATTGAACTTTTTCGTATAAAGCAATTATAGCTTCCTGAAAAATATCTCTTGCATCATCGTAAGAGCCATTGTTATTTATAATATAAGATTGAATGATGCTAAAATTTTCCTTATAAATAACTTCTATGGCTTTGGTGTCGTTTTCTGCCAATCCTTTCAATAATGCTTGTTCGTTTACCTCTGATTTCACTTTGCTGTATGGTTTATACTGTTATGACGATAAAAGTAACCCTCAAAGGTGGTAGAAAAAAAATAAAAAATATTTTTTAAAACTTGGGTTACCTTTTTTCAAAATTGGGTATTAAGATGAAATTTAACTCATAAAAAAACAAAAAATCATGAAAAAAGTTCTTGCATTATTAGTTATCGCAGGCTTTGTAGCTTGTAATTCAGCTGAAACTCCAGAAACAAAAGTTGATACTCCAGCAGTAAAAACAGAAACTCCAGCTCCAGCTACTACAGATACAACAGCAGCTACTACAGATACAACAAAAAAAGCTGAAGCTCCTGCTGCTACTCCTGCTAAATAATTTTAGCAAAAATTGTATTGTGCATTTGAAAAAGTGAGTAGTTCGTTTACAACTATATATACAATTTAAAAAATTAATAGTAAACCATATTAAAGGTTATCTTGTTTACATAAGATAGCCTTTTTTATTGCAGTTAATTTATTTATTTTTGCCTCTATGCTTTCTAAACAAGAAGAAGATTTTATAATTTTTTGGGAAAAGAACAGAATGGCTCAAAAAAAGAACTCTAAGCAATTTCTTATAGGCATTATTGCTGGCTTATCTTTAGGGTTATCTACCTTAATACTTATCTTTTCTAATTGGTATCAAAGGGCAACCATGATAGCTAATTCAAGGCTAAACCCTTTTTTATTTTTAATAATTATAGTAATAATAGCTGTTTTTATGGCTTATTTGAATCGTAAATTCAAATGGGAAAGATTTGAGCAACAATACCAAGAGCTATTAGCCAAAAAACATAAACTTGAACAAGGAAGTAAAAACTAAGGGCTTAAATATACATTTGATTGGTAAGTGTAAATTTTATTGGAGTTTTATTTTTTAGTGCTTGCTTTATAATTTTTTACTTTTTTTTACCAATACAATATTTTTTACTCATTTTACATATTTCATTCCCCTATCTTTGCCCACTCTAAAAAATAAAATTGTAAAAACCGTTACTAATTATGCAACTGAAAGGTTTAGTTAGATTCTTCACTATTGCACTTACATTAATTTGTTTGTATCAACTTTCTTTTACATGGATTGTTCACAACCATGAAAACGCAATGGAAGTTAAAGCTGATAAATGGATAAAAGAACATTATACTGCTGCTCAAGTAAAATATCCTGATAATGCAGATGCAAGGGCAATGTATGAAGATACATTGACTGAGTTAAAAAAATCTCGTTTACAGCGTTTATTAGATAGTACTAAAGAAAGTAAAGTTGGTCCTTTTGGATTAACTACTTATCAAAGTGCAAAAGATAAAGAATTGCTTTTAGGTTTAGACTTGCAAGGTGGTATGAGTGTTACCATGGAAGTTGGTTTAGATGGTTTAATTAAATCTTTATCAGGTTACAGTAAAGACCCTAATTTTAATAAAGCATTAGATGCTGCTGTAGCTTTAAAAGCTAATAGCAATGCAGACCTTGTTTCTTTATTTGCACAAGAGTTTAAAAAACTAAATCCTGCTGGAAAATTGGCTCCTTATTTTGCTACAAAAAGTAGTGGTAAAATAAAATTTGATGATACTGATGATAAGGTTTTAAAATATTTAAAAGAACAATCAGATAATGCGTTTGCAAATACATTTAGAATTGTAAATAAACGTATTGATAAATTTGGGGTATCATCTCCCAATATTAATCAAAATCCAGAAAAAGGAATTATTACTGTAGAGTTAGCAGGTGTTACAGATCATGAAAGAGTGCGTAAATATTTACAATCTACTGCCAATCTTCAATTTTTTGAAGTATATACCTTACAAGATAAAGAGCTAACCAATGGTTTTGAAACTGCTAATAAAGCTTTACAAGACTATTTGAATGGTATAAAAGAAGTTGATACTACTAAAAAAGCATCAACAGAAACTGCTAAAACTTCTATTGATACTACAAAGACAATAAAAATATCTGAAGTTGGTACTGCAGGAACATCAACTGTAAAAGATACATCAGCCATTAAGAAAAACTTAGACCCCATTAAATCTTTATTATTGGGTGGTAGAGAACATCAACCAAGTCAAAACAGAAAAGGTGGTTATTCTTACCCTGCTGCATTGGCTTATGTAAATATAAAAGATACAGGATTATTGAATGAATACTTAGCGATGGAAATTGTAAAAAACAAATTCCCAAGCAATTTAGTGTTTATGTATGGTAATGCAGAAGATGAAAAAACAGGTAAAGTTTCAAAAACTCAATTAAATCTTTATGCTATAAAAACATTGGATAATGGTCAAGCAAAAATTGAAGGAGAACATGTAGCAGAAGCCAAACAAGGTTACGATGGCAGCAGACCTATTATTCACATGAATATGACCAAAGAGGGAACTAAACTTTGGGGCGATTTAACTACCAAAAATGTAGATAAACCAGTAGCAGTTGTTTTGGATAATTTTGTGTACTCTGCACCAAATGTAAACGAACCTATTACAACAGGTAGTTCTCAAATTTCAGGAAATTATACAGTAAAAGAAGCACAGGATATGGCAGATATTTTACAAACTGGTAAATTGCCTGCTCCTGCAAAAATTGTTCAAGAACAAATTATTGGTCCTACCTTAGGTGCACAAGCAGTTAAAGGTGGTGGAATGAGTTTCTTGTTTTCTTTCCTTATCATTTTTGCATTAATGTTGGTGTACTATAACACAGGTGGCTGGGTTGCCAACTTTGCATTAATATTAAACTTGCTTTTTACAATTGGTATTTTAGCAGCATTAGGTTTTACACTAACAGCAGCTGGTATTGCAGGTTTGGTATTAACTATTGGAATGGCTGTAGATACCAACGTAATTATTTTTGAACGTATTAAAGAAGAATTAGCAAAAGGCAAAAGCTATCCAGTAGCAGTAAATGATGGTTATAAACGTTCTTTACCACCTGTATTGGATTCACACGTAACCTCTTTCTTAACTGCTGCTATATTGTTTAATTTTGGCTTTGGACCTATTTTAGGTTTTGCTACAACACAAATGTTAGGACTTTCATTAAGTTTATTCTGCGGTATTTTAGTATCTAGATTAATTACAGATATTTATGCCAATAGTAAAAAGGATCGTCATTTTAAATACTTTACAAAAATATCAAGTAGAATATTTAAACATGCTTCGTTTCCATTTGTTAAGTACAGAAAAGTAGCATATATAATTTCAGTATTCATACTAATTTTTGGTGTAGCATCTTTCTTTCATGGATTTGATGAAGGTGTTGAATTTGCTGGTGGTCGTAGTTATGTTGTTAAATTTAAACAACCCGTTTCTATTGATGGTTTAAGAAACGAATTAAAGGATGTATTTGAAGGCGAAACTCCAATTATTAAAACGGTTGGTAATAATGAGCAATTAGATATTACTACATCTTATAAAATTCATGAAACAGGCTTAAAAGTAGATTCAATTGTTGAACAAACTTTATTTACTGGATTAAAAAAGCATTTACCAGCCAATACCACTTATTATGAGTTTGCTACTCAATACAAACAACGCTCTCAAACAGTATTACCAACCATTTCAAAAGATTTAAAAGAAGGAGCATTAAAAGCTGCTATTGTAGCAATGATACTGATTTGTTTATACATTTTTATTCGTTTTAGAGATTGGAGATATTCTGTAGGAACTATTTTCAGTTTATTACATGACGTATTGGTAACATTAATAGTTTTTTCTTTTGCAAAAAGCGTTGTTCCTTTTCCATTGGAAATAGACCAGCATTTTATTGCTGCAATACTTACAGTAATAGGCTTTTCAATGAATGATACGGTTATTGTATATGATAGAATTCGTGAAGACACAGGTTTGTACCCAAGCTTAAGTAAAGCAGAAGTTGTTAATACAGCAATTAACCAAACTTTAAGCCGTACAATAATGACATCATTAACAGTATTTATTACTATTCTTGTATTGTTTATTTTTGGTGGAGAAGTTACCAGAGGATTTTCTTTTGCAATGTTAATTGGTGTTGTAACAGGTACTTATTCATCTATATTTGTTGCAGCCCCTATTTTAATAGATATGGCTAAAAACAAACCTTTAGGCGGAAGTAAAAAGAAAAAATAAAATCATATTTTTAGAAATAAAAACAAACCCCGAAAAGTAAAAATTTCGGGGTTTGTTTTTTGGAATAATGATTGCTATTGAGCAATAATCTTCTTATTAAACTTTGTACATTATTTCATAATATTCATGTGCCATTCTATTACTATTGAATTGCACACGAACATCATTCATGCCATTTCTCACAATATTTCTCCAAGCATTTTTATCTTCATAATAAAGAGGTATAATTTCGTTTTGAAGCATATCGTACATTTTGTATAAATCATACAAGTCTTGGTCGTGTGTGGACATGTTTTCATAATCAATCTTAGGAATTACAAAACTGTTGTAACCATGTTTTGCAAATTCAGGAATCCAGCCATCATCTGTGCTAAAGTTTACTGCACCATTCATAGAAGCTGTCATTCCACTTGTACCACTTGCTTCTCTTGGTACACGAGGATTATTTAACCAAACATCTGCACCTTGTTTTAATCTTCTGCTCAACAATAACTCGTAGCCAATAAGCACAGAAACATTTTTATACTTTTTACTGATATGCACCAACTCATTGAATTGAGAAATAGCAGGATAATCAACAGGGTAGGGCTTCCCAGCCCAAATTATTTGTACAGGATATTTTTCGTTATTTACAATTTGTTCAAATCGTTCTAAATCGTGTGTCAATAAATCTGCACGTTTATAGCCTGCAAATCTT
This sequence comes from Chitinophagales bacterium, assembly GCA_026931905.1. Classification (GTDB taxonomy): domain Bacteria; phylum Bacteroidota; class Bacteroidia; order Chitinophagales; family Chitinophagaceae; genus UBA1930. The sequence goes on along the minus strand of JAIXLB010000002.1, from coordinate 8,842 downwards.
CTTGCCCAAACTATAGTTAATACATCGGGTTTAAATAATTTGCCTGTTTGGTCTGCAACTATTTCAAAAGTTCTTTTTTTCAGGTAAGCTTTTCTATCATCAATACCCCAATTATTATCAGCATCTAAATGTCTGTATAAAGGTTCATCTGCCCAGTAGGTAAAATTTTGTGCATTGGTAATAGATGTTATTGGACAAATACCATCATATTTATTCCACATTTTATTGCTTACTACGCCATGTAATTTTGATACCCCATTTGCTTTTCTTGCAAATCTTAATGCCACTAAAGAATGATTGAATTGGTCGTCTTGTAAGCCAGTTAAAATTTTTACTTCATCTACTGTTAATCCACAGAAATAGCTCATTTTATGGCATAAATAAATGTCGTGTTTTTCATTGCCTGCTTCTTCAGGTGTATGTGTTGTAAATACTAAATGTTCTTTTAATGCAGCAACCGTTTTGTATTTATTAGCAAGCAAATAAAATGCTGCAGAAATACCATGTGCTTCATTTAAATGATACACATCTGGATTGAAATTTAATTTATCCATCAACTTTGCTCCACCTACACCCAATAAAATAAATTGTGCCACTTTTGTAGAAACATTGGCATCGTACAAACGATGAGAAATTGTTTGAGAAACATAATCATTTTCTGGTACATCGGTACTCAATAAAAATAAAGGAGCCGTTTTAAAAGTTTCAGGGTTTAAATACCAAACCTTTACCCAAACAGGTGTATCATGAATATTTATTTGAAATTTAATGTCTGTATCTTCTAAAAAGTGATAATTTTTTTCGAGCCATACAGGTTGTAAAGTTTGATCTTGATTTCTTGTTTGATCATAATATCCATATTTCCATAAAATACCAATTCCAACCATGTTTTGCTTTAATTCGTAAGCACTTCTTAAATGAGAGCCTGATAAATAACCTAAACCTCCACTATAAATTTTTAAAGGTTGATGTATGGCAAACTCCATTGAAAAATAAGCAGCTTTGGTAGCATACTGTTCACTAACCTCGTAAGGCACTTGAAAATTTCTAAAATTCATCTGTTGTTTTAAGTTTTTAATTGAATGAAAATGAAACGATAAAAGTAATAAAACAAAAACAAGCATATTGTAAGTTATACAGCATTGTTGAAAAAAATAAACCCTTGAATTTTCAAGGGTTTATTTAAAATATTGCTTAATAATTATTCTGCCCAACTCATGGTATAGTTTTCGTTTTCTATTTCTAAGGCTTCTTTTGTTAGCATTAAAGGATGAAATGTATCTAACATTACAGCTAATTCTTTGGTTTCTAATTTACCTATACTTTTTTCTATTGCACCAGGGTGAGGACCATGAGGAATACCTGCAGGATGTAAAGTAATCATTCCTCTTGTTACATTTTTTCTACTCATAAAATCACCATCTACATAATATAAAACCTCATCACTATCTATATTACTGTGATGGTAAGGTGCAGGAATTGCTAATGGATGATAATCGTACAATCTTGGAACAAAACTGCAAATAACAAAATTATTTCCTTCGAAAGTTTGATGCACTGGTGGTGGTTGGTGAACTCTTCCTGTAATTGGTTCAAAGTCGTGTATGCTAAATGCATAAGGATAACAACAGCCATCCCAACCTACAACATCAAAAGGATGATTGGCATAATGCAAACCATATAAAATTCCTCTCTTTTTTGTTTTAATAATAAAATCGCCTTGTTCGTCTTTTGTAATTAAATTTTGAGGTGCTCTAATATCTCTTTCACAAAAAGGTGAATGTTCTAACAACTGCCCATGTTTACTCATATAACGTTTTGGAAAACGAATAGGGCTAAAGCTTTCAATAATTAATAATCTATTGTTAGTATCATTAAATGTAATTTGATAAATGGTGCCTCTTGGCAATACTAAATAATCTCCATAAGAAAAACTAAGCTCACCATATTGAGTTAAAAGTTTACCACTGCCTTCATGAATAAAAATTACTTCATCTGCATCTGCATTCTTAAAAAAATAATCATTCATACTTTTTTTAGGTGCTGCTAAAACCATGTGGCAATCATTGTTTACCAAAACTGGTATTCTACTTTGTAAATAATCCTCAACAGGTTTTATATTCATTCCTTCAAAACTGCGATGTTTAAGCATTTTTTCTTCTGCTATTGTTGGCGAAACATCAATTGGCGTATCTGTTTTAATGATTTGTGTTGGTGGATGACAATGATATAAAATTGAATAATCATCACTAAATCCTTCTGTAGAAAAAACTTGTTCTGAGTATAAAGAGCCATCTTCTTTTCTAAATTGTATATGTCGTTTTGAGGGTATATTGCCCGATTTATAATAATAAGCCATAAAAAATTTGTTTTAAAAGTGAAAATAAAAAATAATTGTAAGAGCTGCAATTAGATTATTGAAAGTTCTAAAGTGGATAGCAGAAAAATATATTTCCATTTTCGTTTATCTATCCAATAAGTAAAATTTCTTTTGAGTGGCATAAAGCAAATATAAATAGAATTATCTACTCTAATTTGCTCATTATTGTTAGTAGGTTATAATAAATGTAATTGCTCTACTCTTGCTTGTGTTGTTTCATCAGATTGAAAATTGTTTTTGTGTCGTCCGGTAAATTCTCCTTTTTGTTTTCTTTGTTTGAAAGTTTTTTGAACGATGTGTTTTTGTAATTCTTCTTGTACAATTTTCATTTCGGAAGGTGCATTTTGTAATCTGTCTTTTGCGTATTGAATATAATCTTCTGAAATATCTATTCCAATATATTTTTTGTTTAATAAAGAAGCAGCAACTAAAGTTGTTCCACTACCACAATAAGGGTCTAAAACTATTCCGTCTGTTTCGTTAAGCATTGAAGTAATTATTCTACTGGGTAATGTTAATGGAAAAGGTGCAGGGTGTGGATTTTTTTTACCATTTTCTGGAGGAAATCGCCAAATAGATGTAAGCAAAGCATGTTTTGATTCTAATTCTATACCTATTTTATTATTGTTGATGGGCTTGTAAAGCCAGTAAATTCTTTCATCAACCTGCCAGTATCTCCAACCTCTTATATTAGCTGCAATCATTCTATCCCAAATTATTTCTTGCCTTATTGTCCATTGAGTTTTTGCTAGCCATTGTATAGGATGAAACATTTGCCCTCGTTCCCATCTTGTTTTATGGTTATAAAAAAATGATCCACCTTCTTTGGTTATTCTAAATATTTCATTCAAAACTTCAATTTGTTCTTGTTGATATTCCTCTTCAGTTTTTACATCTTTATAGGTATCGTATTGTACATTTTTTACTAACCAGCCTTTGTTTTTTTCTTGTTTATTGTATGGTGGTGATGTAATACCTACATCTATTAAATTAGAATCTATAGTTTTTAAAACACTTAAAGTATTGCCCTTGATAATATTGTTGATATATTCTTTCATTACTTGCTATCTATTAAAAATTGATAGAATTTTTTATTGAAGTATTGTTGGTTTCTTTCTATTGCATTTTTATTTAAGTAAATAATTTTAATTACAGGATAATTGCTGTAATGGCTAAAATTAAAAGAAGCCATTCTTGTATAAGTTCCTACAATTCTTCTTTTTGGAAGTTGTTCCATTAATTTATTATAAACTGCTTTAAAAGGAAACTCTATAATGTATTGCAATTCGCCATCTATAAACCCACTTGATAGAAGGTTTAAGTTTTCTTTAATGTCTTTCTTTAATCTTTCAATTGTATAATCATTAAAACCTCCTTCTCCATTTAATTTTGGTTTAGATTTTTTTAATTCATATCCTTCCGTTTGAATATTTTTTGGTTTTGCTTCACAAGAAATTGGTTTACTCCCAATAGAAGTATTTTGTTTATATCCGTTATAGCCTAATTTTTTGCTATTGTGTTGATAACCAGCAATTGAAACTGTTATATATTCTCTTAAACTTGATGAATTTTTATCGTTAATATAAGCTGTTAATAAATCAGTAAGAATTGCAATTAAATTGTCTTTTGATTTATTCAAGAGTAATTCATTTAGCTCTTTGTGAGGTTTGGTTGCGTAATATGTTACAATTTGCTTTAAGTCTTGATTCATAAAACAAAGATAAACTATTCTTTATCAAAAATTTTCTGAAAAAGTGGGTAAGAAATGCAACTTGAGAATTATTTTTTCTCAATAACTAAGCTCGTAATTTTTAGTTTTCCACTATCAATCTTCCTCTTCAACATACTATTACATTTGTATCAATTATGAAAAAATTTGAAGATACATATAGACACAAAGGATTAAGAAAACAATTAACCGATAGTTTAAGAGATAAAGGCATTACAGACGAAAATGTTTTAGAAGCTATAAACAATATACCTCGTCATTTTTTTTTAGACTCAGCATTTGATAAAATTGCTTACGAAGACAGAGCTTTTCCTATTGAAGAAGGACAAACCATTTCACAACCTTATACAGTGGCTTATCAAACCCAATTACTGAGCATAAAAAAAAACGATAAAGTGCTTGAAATAGGAACAGGAAGTGTATATCAGGCTTCAGTTTTAGCAGAAATGGGTGCTTGGGTTTATACCATAGAAAGACAAAAGAAAATTTTTGAAATAAATAAAAATTTTTATTTCAAAAAAAAATATCCTAACATAAAATTTTTTTATGGCGATGGTTTTGAAGGTTTACCCACTTACGCACCTTTTCATAAAATTATCATTACTGCTGCTGCCCCTTTTATTCCTACCAAATTAGTTGAACAATTAAAAGTGGGTGGTATTATGGTTATTCCTGTTGATGAAGGTGATGCTCAAAGAATGCTAAGATTAACAAAACAACAAGATGGAACAATTGTAGAAGAAGCGTTTGAGCAATTTTCTTTTGTACCTATGCTTAAAGGGAAAAATGGCTAACTGTTTTTTTTCTTTTATTTTTAATGTACGCTAATAATTAATTTATAAATATTTTGGAATGCTTCCTGAAAACTTTATACAATCTGTACTGCATGTAAAAGGTTTTGATAGGCAGGCTTTTGAAAGTGTTCATCAGGCGGCAAAACCAATTACTTCTATAAGAATAAATACAGCCAAAAAAACTGATTTATTTTCTGAGAAAAATGAAGAGCAAGTTACTTGGTGCAAACATGGATTTTATATAAAAGAACGCCCATCTTTTACTTTAGACCCTTTATTTCATGCAGGTGCTTATTATGTGCAAGAAGCAAGCAGTATGTTTTTGTGGCATATTCTTGAACAAATTTTTGCTTCAGATACCGAGAAAAAAATTTTGGACGTTTGTGCTGCACCTGGTGGAAAAAGTACTTTACTTGCAAATTATTTTTCTAATGGGTTAGTGGTAAGTAATGAAGTTATTAAATCAAGGGCTGCAATACTGGTAGAAAATATAACTAAATGGGGTACAGGAAATTGTATTGTAACGAACAATGATACTGCACATTTTTCTACTATTCAAGGATATTTTGATGCACTTGTAATTGATGCTCCTTGTAGTGGTAGTGGTATGTTTAGAAAAGATGCTACTGCTGTTGAAGAATGGAGTTTAAATAATGTAGCAGTATGCAGTCAACGACAACAAAAAATTATTGCAGATGTTTGGCATTCTTTAAAAGAAAATGGGTATTTAATTTATTCTACTTGCTCATATTCTGAAGAAGAAAATGAACAAATTACTGATTGGATTATGGATAATTTTAAAGCCACAAGTATTGCAATACCTATACCAACAGAATGGGGTATAGTTGCTACACAAAGCAATAAACACAAGGCTTTTGGCTATCGTTTTTATCCTGATAAAATTAAAGGCGAAGGTTTTTTTATTGCTGTATTGCAAAAAAATGAATCTGAAAAAAATAGTAAATACAAGCATCAACAAATTGCAAAACCAAGCAAACAAGAAAATGAACTGATTGAAAATTTTTTAACAAAAAATAATGCAGTAAAAACATTTAAACACGCTAATGAAATAAAGTGTATTAACCCTCTATTTTTAAGTGATGTAGAAATTTTATCCAACTATTTATATATAAAAAAAGCCGGTACAACTTTAGGAGAATTAAAAGGAAAAGATTTTGTACCAAGCCATGAATTGGCAGTTAGTACATTAAATTTATTTAATATTGCAACTATTGAATTAAATAGAGAAGAAGCAATAGAGTATTTGCGTAAAAAAGAAATTCATGTTTCTGCTTCTAAAGGAATTGTTTTAGTTACTTATAAAGGTTTAGGTTTAGGATGGATAAAAGTATTACCGAACAGAATTAATAACTATTACCCTAACGAATGGAGAATTTTAAAAAATTGACTTTAATACAACTACCCATTTTTATGAAACAAACAATTTGGTTGATTGCTTTAATGTTTCTAAGTTTCACATCTCTTGCTCAAGAGAAAATTATAGTACAAGGCACTTTCCCTAATATTTTTATTCAACATAAAGTAGCACCCAGTGAAACTTTGTACAGTATTGGAAGGTTGTATAATTTTTCAGCATCACAACTTGCACGACAAAATAATATGCAAGAAAACGATGTGTTATCGGTAGATAAAATTTTAAAAATTCCTTTAAATAAAAATAATTTTACACAAGATGGACAAAGTGGAGAAAATGAAGTATTAATACCCTTACATCATATCGTATTACAAGGAGAAACATTGTTTAGAATAAGTCAAAATTTTGGAAAAATTAGAATTGATTTTTTAAGAGAATGGAACGATTTGAATAACGATGTAATTAAGACAGATCAAAGAATTGTGATAGGACATTTAAAAGTAGATAAAAAAAATGCAAGTATTGTGGCAGACAGAATTATTAACGAAAACTCTAAAAATAATGTTACTGCACAACAAGAGAATACTGATGAACAACCAACAAAAAAACAGGAAGTAAAACAAACTGAAACAAAAGTTACAGAAGAAGAAACAACTCCAACTCCTGTAACAAATGGTAATGATGATGAAGGTTTTTTTGTATCAAACTATATTGTAAATAATGAAAATTTAGCCATAAAAACAGGTACTGCAGCAACTTTTAAATCTACCAGTGGCTGGACAGATAGAAAATATTATGTACTCATAAATGATATTGCTCCAGGAACTATTGTAAGGCTTACTGCAGATAATAACAGAAGCATTTGTGCTAAAGTTTTAGGTGCATTGCCAGAAATGAAAGAAAATAAAAATCTTTTATTGCGTATAAGCAATGCAGGTGCTGCTGTTTTAGGAATTTCTGAAAAAAGTTTTCCTGTAAAAGTGAGTTATCCTAAATAGAAAAATGGCACAATTAAAAATGGGTGCTTAAATATTTTTTAATTACTCTCTAAAAAAATTATTTCATTTTTATTAAAAAAGATGCACCTCGCTGAAAATTAGCATTAATTTTAGTTTTGCCAATTGTTGTTTCGCCCATAATATGACCAAGCAGCCAAATGTTTCCAAGCTTATCAATGGTTATTGCACTTCCTTTTGTAAATGACTCAACCCCTTTTGAGTCAAAATTTTTCGACCATATAACTGTACCGGAAGGATTTAATTTTACTACAAAAAGGTTTTCATTCCATGCATCTTTTTTAGTTAGTACTTTATTACCAATAGTTATTATATCATAAAACCAACCAATAATATAAATATTACCAAGTTTATCAGAAGTCATATTTATAATATTCCCTTTATCTCCATTAGCTTGTCCAATTTTTTTACTCCATAATATATTTCCATTTGCTGCAAGCATGGAAACCACAATATCCGAGTTGTTGCTATAAATAGAACTTGTGTATATACCATCTTTAATATTTGAAGTAATTAGATTTCCATATGTACTAGTTTTAATAAGAGTGTTACTGGTTTTTACCCATAGAAAATTGCCAGTTGTATTCATTTTTGCAATGAATTTATCAGACTTTAAATTATTTTCATCTGTCTCTTTATAACTTGTATTACCTATTCTACTTGGATAATTAGAGAAGCCTGAAAGGTATAATTCATTATTCTTATCTAAACAGATTTCATCGACAGTAACAAATTCTCCCTCTGCAAAAAGTTTAGTCCATACTGCTTTTCCATCAGGTGTATATTTTGCAATTACAACACCTGCTTTATCTGTACCTACAGTAAATTTTTGCTCATTAAAAAACAATGATTCGCTAAAGTTTATGCCTAAGAAACAGTTATTGTTTTCATCCATTGCCAAAAGTGGGTCAATTAAATTTTTTTTATCTCTAAAACTTTTTACCCAAATAAAATTACCTTTTGAATCAAGTTTAGCAATAAAACCGTTTTCAGTATAATGCCTGTCTATTGCAGGCGGTTGTTGGGGGAGATGCTTTATTTTAATTTCACCAAAATCTGCATCACCATTTATAATACCAGAAATATAAATATTTCCATTGCTATCCATAACTATTGAAGTTGCTTTATCTTCTTCTTCACTTCCAGCACTTTTTGCCCATAAAATTTTTCCCGCTGAATTTATTTTAGCAACAAATAAATCATTAAGGTAATCTATTTTACTTTTTAATGTAAAATCTCCAAATTTTACTTCACCAAAAAATGCACCTACTATAAAACAATTTCCTTCTTTATCTGTAATTATAGAATTAGCGGTAGTGCCTTCATTAAAAGTAATAACAGATAAAATTGATGGTGCAACAGTTGTTGTTGTTTGAGCAAATAACAAAATGGGTAAGCATAAAATTAGCGTTGCAAATATTTTTTTCATAGTTTAAAATTGAATTATAAAGCTAAGCAATATGTATTGAAAACTACATACAATTTATTTTTTTAACCATTGTAAAGGCTTGGGCAATAAATTATAATGCCAATAAAAATAGGGCTGAT
>JAIXLB010000039.1 GCA_026931905.1 Chitinophagales bacterium | reverse complement strand
TAAATTTTACTTTTTTTAGTGTTGGGCTTTATCATACATTTGCAAACCATTATTTGGTATCATCAGTTATGATTAGAAAGTCTTGGTGGAAACTATTGGCATTTATTTTACTAATGTACACATGCAGTATGGGCTTTCTTGTGAAAATTCCTGAGCAATTACCTGGTGTTCCGCTTCATCATTCTATTAGAAATATATTTTTTCATGTGCCTATGTGGTTTGCAATGATGGTATTTTTTACACTTTCATTAATTTATGCAATAAAATATTTAATAAAGCCATCTGCTCGTCATGATATTTATTCATCAGTATATGCACAAACAGGAGTAATTTTTGGATTTTTGGGTATTGTAACAGGTGCTATTTGGGCAAACTTTCAATGGGGTGCTTATTGGAGTGGCGATCCCAAACAAAATGGTGCTGCCGTAGCATTGCTTATTTATTTTGCCTATTTTGTATTAAGAGGCAGTTTAACAGATGAAGAAAAAAAGGCAAGAATAGGAGCAGTGTATAATATTTTCGCCTTCTTCATGTTATTTCCAACTTTATGGATTTTGCCAAGAATGGTAGAAAGTTTACATCCTGGAGGGCAAGGAGGTACAGGAGGTAATCCTGCTTTAAATGGAGGCGATATGAGTGCTGAAATGAGAATGGTATTTTGGCCCTCTGTTATAGGTTTTTCTTTATTAGGCGTTTGGATATCTACCTTAAAAATAAGAGTACAATTACTAAAAGAAAAGAAATTGAATTATGCGTAAACTACAAGGATTAATAGTAATGTTATTGATATTTATTTCTACTGTTCATGCACAAACAACTGTAGTAACAGACGAATTAAGAAAGCAACAAAGAATGCAACAAAGCATTTATATTGTATTGGGTGTAGTTATTACAATTATGATAGGATTATTTATTTATTTATTTACCATAGATAGAAAAATATCAAAATTAGAAAAAGGAGAATAACTTTTTATTTATATAACTTTAAAAAACGATTTGCTAATTAAAATTTAAAAAATCATGTCAGATCAAACTTACAGTTTTTTTCAAAGCGTAGAAAGAAGCTTTGACAAAGCAGCAAAATTTACAAAATGGGACCAAGGTTTATTAGAGCAAATTAAAGCCTGTAACAGTGTTTACAGAATGCGTTTCCCAGTAAAAATGGATGATGGTAGAATAGAAGTAATTGAGGCTTACAGAGTACAACACAGCCAACACAAAAGCCCTTGTAAAGGAGGTATTCGTTTTAGTGACGAAGTAAACCAAGACGAAGTAATGGCACTTGCAGCTTTAATGACCTACAAATGTGCTATTGTAAATGTACCTTTTGGTGGTGGTAAAGGAGGTATAAAAATTAACCCTCGCAATTACAGTGCTTATGAATTAGAAAAAATTACACGTCGCTATACAGCAGAACTTGTAAAGAAAAATTTTATAGGACCTGGCATTGATGTTCCAGCTCCAGATTATGGAACAGGTGAAAGAGAAATGGCATGGATAGTAGATACTTATGCTTCTTTAAAACCAGGAGAAATAGATGCAGCAGGTTGTGTAACAGGTAAGCCAGTTTCTCAAGGTGGTGTTCGTGGAAGAAAAGGTGCTACAGGATTAGGTGTTTTCTATGGAGTAAGAGAGGTGTGCAATATGCCAGATATGATGAGCAAATTGGGCTTAACAACAGGCCTTGAAGGTAAAAGAGTAGTAGTACAAGGGTTAGGAAATGTAGGTTTTCATTCTGCAAAATATTTTAGAGAAGGAGGAGCAAAAGTTATTGCAATAGCTGAATACAATGGTGCTATTTACAATGCAAATGGCTTAAATGAAGAAGAATGTTTTGAATATAGAAAACGTACAGGTTCTTTATTAGGATTTCCTGGTGCAACAGATATTCCAAAAAGTGAAGAAGCTTTAGAATTGGAATGTGATATTTTAATTCCTGCTGCTTTGGAAAATGTAATTAATGGAAGTAATGCAGAAAGAGTAAAAGCAAAAATTATTGGTGAAGCAGCAAATGGTCCATTAACTCCAGATGCTGATGATGTATTTAACAGGAAAGGAATTTTAGTAATACCCGATATGTACTTAAATGCAGGCGGTGTAACCGTTTCTTATTTTGAGTGGTTGAAAAATTTAAGCCATATTCGTTATGGTCGTATGGAAAAAAGATTTGACGAAAATCAAAACGATAAAATCATTAAACAAATAGAAGAATTAACAGGAAAAACTATTAGTGAAAAAGAAAGAAACCAAATAGTACATGGTGCAGATGAGGTAGATTTAGTACAAAGCGGTTTGGAAGAATCCATGATTACAGCAACACAAGAAATTATGGAAATTTGGAAAGCCAATCCTGAAATTCCTGATATGCGTACAGCAGCTTATGTAAATGCAATTAATAAAGTTGCTACAAGCTACTCTGAATTAGGAATTTTTCCATAGTAGATTTTTTCAAAGATTTTTATACAATAAAAAACCCCGATTTTTCGGGGTTTTTTATTTTGAAACAAATTATTAACCACCCAAAAATTACTATTTATTTAGCTCGTACATTTGCGGCAAATTTTTTTTAAATTTTCACTTAATAAAATCATTTTTCGTTATGAACTTATTTGAAAAACAAAATGCAGAATTTGAACAAAGGCATATTGGAACTAATAATGATACAGACACTAAAACAATGTTAGCAACAATTGGTATTAGTAGTATTGATGAATTGGTTGATAAAACTGTACCTGCAGGTATTAGATTGCCTCAAGAACTTTCAACACCAAGTGCAGTAAGTGAATACGAATATTTGAATGATTTAAAAGCAGTTGCTTCTAAAAATAAATTGTTTAAAACCTATATAGGACAAGGTTATTACAACACCATTACACCAAGTGTTATTCTAAGAAATATTTTTGAAAATCCAGGTTGGTACACACAATACACACCTTATCAAGCAGAAATTTCTCAAGGCAGATTGGAAAGTTTATTGAACTTTCAAACAATGGTAAGCGATTTAACAGGATTGCCATTAGCCAATGCTTCTTTATTAGATGAAGGAACTGCAGCAGCAGAAGCTATGAATATGTTACATAATCAAAGTGGTACTGAAACAAGAAAAAAGTTTTTTGTTGATGAAGCTCTTTTTCCTCAAACAAAAGATGTAATAAAAACAAGAGCCATTCCTTTACAAATTGAATTAGTTTTTGGCAGTTATAAAAACGCAACAATTGATGAAACTTATTTTGGAGCTATTGTGCAATATCCTAATAATTATGGTTCAATAGAAAATTATAAAACCTTTATAGATTCTGTTCACCAAGCAGGTGCATTTGTAGTGATGGCTACCGATTTATTGGCATTAACTTTATTAACATCACCAGGTGAATTAGGTGCTGATGTTGTTGTAGGTAATTCTCAACGTTTTGGAGTTCCATTAGGATTTGGTGGTCCACATGCAGGTTTTTTTGCAGCCAAAGAAGAATATAAACGTGCCATTCCTGGAAGAATAATTGGTGTAAGCATTGATGCTCAAAACAACAGAGCATTACGCATGGCTTTACAAACAAGAGAGCAACACATTAAACGTGAAAAAGCAACCAGTAATATTTGCACAGCCCAAGCATTATTAGCTAATATGAGTGCCATGTATGCTGTATATCATGGTGCAGAAGGGTTGAAAAATATTGCAACAAGAGTAGCACAATTAGCTCAAGTATTGAGTAATAGTTTACAAGAATTAGGTTTTACAAATAAAAACGAATTTTTCTTTGATACGCTTTTAATAGAAACAAATTGTTCAACCATACAACCCATAGCAGAAAAACACAAAATCAATTTCAATTACATCAACAATAATTTATTGAGCATTAGTTTAGATGAAACTACAACGCAAAAAGATGTGTTGGATATTGTATATGTTTTTGCAGAAAGCTTAGGGAAAGATGAAGCTGAAATTGAATTTGACAGCAACGAAACTTTGAAGTTTATTCCATCTTTTGCTCAAAGAAAATCAACCTACTTAACTCATCCTGTTTTCAATACACATCATAGCGAAAGCTTAATGATGCGTTATATTAAACAACTTGAAAACAAAGACCTTTCTTTAAATACAAGTATGATTTCTTTAGGAAGTTGTACCATGAAATTAAATGCTGCTACAGAAATGATTCCTGTAAGTTGGGCAGAATTTAGTCAGTTGCATCCTTTTGTACCATCAAACCAAGCAGAAGGTTATTATCAAATTATCAAAGAATTATCCGATTATTTATGCAATATTACTGGCTTTGATGCATGTAGTTTACAACCCAATAGTGGAGCACAAGGCGAATATGCAGGCTTATTAACTATTATGGCTTATCATAGAGCCAATAATAATGCTCATAGAAATGTGGTGTTAATTCCTATTTCTGCACATGGTACAAATCCTGCAAGTGCTGTATTAGCAGGCATGAAAGTAGTTGTAGTAAAAAGCAATGAAGATGGAACTATAGATATTGCAGATTTAAAAACCAAAGCAGAACAATATAAATATACTTTAGGAGCATTAATGGTTACTTATCCAAGTACTTATGGTGTGTTTGAAGAAGGCATCAAAGAAATATGCAATATTGTACACGAAAATGGTGGACAAGTTTATATGGATGGAGCTAATATGAATGCTCAAGTAGGATTGACTTCACCAGGAAATATTGGTGCAGATGTTTGTCATTTAAATTTGCATAAAACATTTGCTATACCTCATGGTGGTGGTGGACCAGGTGTAGGACCAATTTGTGTAAAAAATCATTTAGCTAAATATTTACCAGGGCATATTACTGATGGTAACAATCAACAAGAAAGAAATGGTTATGGTGCAGTTTCATCTGCAAATTTCGGTAGTGCTTCTATTTTATTAATCAGTTATGCTTACATAAAACTTTTAGGAAATAAGGGATTAAGAAAAGCAACAGAATATGCTATTTTAAATGCTAATTACATGAAAGCAAGACTGAATAAGCATTACAGCATTTTATATACAGGTGCAAACGGAACTTGTGCTCATGAATTTATTGTAGATTTAAGACCATTTAAGCAATCGGCAGGTATTGAAGCAGAAGATGTAGCAAAACGTTTAATTGATTATGGATTTCATGCACCAACTATGAGCTTCCCAGTTGCAGGAACCATAATGATTGAACCAACTGAAAGTGAAGATAAAGCAGAATTAGATAGATTTTGTGATGCTTTAATTTCTATAAGAGAAGAAATTGCTGCTATTGAAAATGGCACTACTGATAAAGTTGATAATCCTTTAAAAAATGCTCCACATACACAAGCAGTTGTTTGTGCAGATGAATGGAAGCATCCTTATTCACGTACACAAGCTGCATTTCCTTTGTATTATGTAACTCAAAATAAATTTTGGCCTAGTGTTGCAAGAGTTAATAACACACATGGCGATAGAAATTTAATTTGTACTTGCGAGCCAGTAGAAAGCTACATGGAACAATAGGAGAGTGGATAAGCTTAAAATTAATAAGGTCTATCTTTTTTTCTTTGATGGATTCAAATACCAGTTAAAACCAGTTCTAATAACAGGTATTGCTGCATTATATCTATCTCTGTAAGGAGAATAATATTCTTGAAGTAAATCAAGCATAATTACAGTGTAAAACCCTGAATGTCCAATATTTCTTTGTCCATAACCAACACCTACTAAAAAACTAGTTGCCTGTACTTTTTGCGAAATTTTAGGAATCCCAGGTTGATCCAAATTGGTTTGAGTATATTTTATCCAGTTGTGCTCTGGTTGAGCTAAAACAAAGAAACTAGAAATAGGATATAATCTAAGAAAAACACCAGTACCCCAATTCATAGCTGTTTGTCTGTAACGATAAAAATCATTAAAACGTTGATTATTATATATTGCATTAAATACAAAACCCATATCTACCCATTTGGCTAAAGAGTAACCAATTTCAGGATTAGCACCAATAACAAAATTAGTTCCTCCACCATAATAGCTATTAGAAGTGCCAAAGCCTAAAGTAAGGCTACCACCAATAAATATATTTTCTTTTTTAAAACCTACAGGATCTACCTCTTCTCTTTCATTTTGAGCATTTGAAGTGAATAAAAAAAATATGCTCATACAACTTAATACTATTTTTTTCATATTATTCTATTTATATAGCTAATGCAATATTAGTTCAAATCAAAAATTTTATTGGCATTTAAAATATTATTAGGGTCAAATACTTTTTTTATAGAACGCATTAATTGTAAAGTTGTTTTATCAAAAACAATATCCATATAAGGTTTTTGTATTAAACCAATTCCATGCTCTGCACTAATAGTGCCTCCTAATTTTTTTACAACCTTAAATAAATCTATTAAAATATCTTTCATTTCATCGCTACCATAACTATTTTTTATAGTAGGATGATTGATACGAATATGAATATTTCCATCGCCTGCATGACCAAAGCATACAGCCTTAAACCCTTTTTCTTTACCCAATTCTTTTACAGCTCTAATGAGATTTGGTAATGCTGCTCTGGGTACAACAGTATCTTCTTCAATGGTATAACCAGCATGTACCACAGCTTCTGAAATTTTTCTTCTTAACTTCCATAATTCTACTTTTTGGCTCTCATCTTCTGCAAAAAATATTTCACCACATTCGTATTGTTGTAAAAGTTCTGCAATACTTGTCATTTCATTCATTAAAACCTCTTTGTCATTTCCATCTGTTTCTATTAGTAAATGTGCTGCAATTGCATCATTAACTGGAAAAGAATGATTATTTACAAAATCGCTTACAATTTTTAGTCCATCTATTTCCATTAGTTCTAAAACACTTGGAGTAAAACCTGCTCTAAAAATTGCTCCTACAGCTTCGCTTGCTTTTTCTAAATTATTAAAAGGTACAAGCATTAAAACATCATGTTTGGGATGAGGAATTAATTTTAAAACAATTTTTGTTACTATACCTAATGTGCCTTCACTACCTACTATTAATTGAGTTAAATTATATCCTGTAGCATTCTTTAATACATTAGCACCTGTCCAAATAATTTCTCCAGTTGGTAATACAACTTCCAAGTTTAATACATAATCTTTTACCACACCATATTTTAAAGCTTTGGGTCCTCCACTGTTTTCTGCAATATTCCCTCCTATAAAACAACTTCCTTTACTGTTAGGATCAGGAGGATAAAACAATCCTTTTTCTTTTACAGCGTTCATTAAAACTTGTGTAATAACGCCAGGTTCTGTAATTACCTGCATATTTTTTTCATCAATTTCAATAATGTTGTTCATACGTTCAGTACTTAAAACAACACCACCTAATTGAGGTAAAGCACCACCACTTAAACCTGTACCAGCACCTCTTGGTGTAACAGGAATTAAATGCGTATTGCATATTGTAATGATTGCTGAAATTTCTTCTGCTGTTTTTGGTTTTACAACAATATCAGGGGTAAATTGAAGTTTTTCTGTATGATCTTTTCCGTATGTTTCTAAAGACTCTGAATCTGAAAAAACATTATTTTCTCCAACAATTTTTTTAAATTGATTGATATGTTCTGGAGTGATGATTGCCATAGTAATAAATTTCTAAGGCTCAAATGTAATCTTTTGAAAAAAAATATTACATGATTATGGAAATAAAAAAAGACTGTTTCTTTTATGAAACAGTCTTTTTTTTATATAGCGGTGAGAGAGGGATTCGAACCCTCGGTACAGTTTGACCCGTACGGCAGTTTAGCAAACTGCTGATTTCAGCCACTCATCCATCTCACCTACCTTTTTTCCCTTTCTGCTATAACGAAAGGGCTGCAAATATAATGGCTATAACTAAATAGAAAAATAATTTGTAAGAGAAATATTTTTTTTCTTTTTAAATATGGGGAAATAAAAAATGCAGGTTTTTTTTGCCTGCATTTTTTATAAAGTTTATGATATGAAAATGTTATTCATCATCATCAAAACTCATTGCTTCACGAGCAGCACTAAGTAATTCATATTCTTCTTTGCTGCCTACGATTAAGTTTTCAAAATCGCGTAAACCAGTACCTGCAGGAATTAAATGACCTGTAATAACATTTTCTTTTAATCCTGTCATGTAATCTGTTTTGCCATTGATGGCTGCTGTACTTAAAACTTTGGTAGTTTCTTGGAAAGATGCAGCAGAAATCCAGCTTTGTACACCTAATGAAGCTTTTGTAATACCTAATAATACTGGTGTAGCAGTTGCTGTTTTTGCATCACGAACTTCAACAGTTTTCTTGTCTGAACGGCGTAAAATAGAGTTTTCTTCTCTTAGTTCACGAAGTGTAACAATTTGTCCTGCTCTCATTTTTGTGCTTTCGCCCGAATCTACAACCACTTTTTTATCAAATATTCTATCGTTTTCTAAGATAAAGTCAATTCTGTCTTCTAAATCTTCTTCTAAAAATTTAGTATCACCAGCATCAACAATTTCTACTTTTTTCATCATTTGACGAACAATTACTTCAATATGTTTGTCATTGATTTTTACACCTTGTAAACGATAAACTTCTTGAATTTCATTTACCACATATTCTTGAACTGCAAATGGCCCTTTAATAGCTAAAATATCTGCAGGAGCAATTTGTCCTTCTGATAGAGGTGAACCAGCTTTAATAAAGTCACCATCTTGTACAAGAATTTGACGTGATGTTGGTACTAAATATTTTTTAATTATTCCGTCTTTAGATTCTACAACTATTTCTTTATTACCACGCTTAATGTTACCAAATGTAACAATACCATCAATTTCACAAACTACTGCCGGATTGCCTGGGTTTCTTGCTTCAAACAATTCAGTTACACGAGGTAAACCTCCTGTAATATCTCTTAATTTACCTAAAACTCTTGGAATTTTTACTAATACTTCACCTGCTACAACTTCATCACCTTCATCTACAGATAAGTGGCTACCTACAGGCAGGTTATAAAGTTTATTGCTTTTACCTTCAATAATGATGGTAGGTATTTTAGTTTTATCTTTTGTTTCGATAATTACTTTTTCTCTGTGCCCTGTTTGTGTATCACTTTCATCACGATAAGTAATACCTTCTTGAAGGCTTTCGAATTTTACAGTACCATTTTGTTCTGCAACAATTACGTTATTAAATGGATCCCAAGTACAAATAATATCTCCTTTTTTAATAGAGTGCCCATCTTTTATATGAAGTGTTGAACCATAAGGAACGTTGTTTGTTATTAATAAACGTTCATCTTTAGAGTCCATTATTCTTGCTTCTCCAGTACGACCAATAACAATATGTACTTTATTTCCGTCATTATTAACACTTGGTACAGTTCTTAAACCATCAAAATGAATAATACCATCAAATTTTGCAGTTAATGAAGATTCTACTGATGCACTTCCTGCAACACCACCAACGTGGAATGTACGAAGTGTAAGCTGTGTACCAGGTTCTCCAATTGACTGAGCAGCTATAATACCAACAGAATCGCCATTTTGAGCAATGTAGCCTGTTGCTAAGTTTTTACCATAACATTTTACGCAAACTCCTCTTTTAGCTTCGCAGGTAAGTACAGAACGAATTTCTACTGTTTCTAAACCGCTATTTTCAATAGCTTTAGCATCTTCTGCAGAAATTTCTTCGCCAGCTTTAATAATTAATTCTTCTGTTACTGGATGTAAAACATCGTGTAAAGAAGTACGACCTTCTATTCTGTCTGCCAAATGTTCAATAATATCTTCATTATCTTTTAATGCACTGATTGCAATACCACGCAATGTGCCACAATCTTCTTCAGAGATAACAACATCTTGAGCTACATCTACTAATCTACGAGTTAAGTAACCAGCATCTGCAGTTTTTAAGGCAGTATCAGCCAAACCTTTACGAGCACCATGCGTAGAAATGAAATAATCTAATACATTCAATCCGCCTTTAAAGTTTGAAAGAATTGGATTTTCAATTACTTCAGAACCACTTGAGCCGCTTTTACGAGGTTTTGCCATCAATCCTCTTATACCTACTAACTGTTTTACCTGAGTTTTATTACCACGAGCACCACTATCCAACATCATAAATACTGAATTGAAGCCTTGTTGGTCAGTAGTCATTTTTTGAATTAAGGTTTCGGTAATTTTCATGTCGGCTCTTCCCCAAATATCTACTATTTGGTTATAGCGTTCGTTGTTGGTAATTAAACCCATATTGTAGCTATCCCATACTTCATCTACTTCTGTTTTAGCATCTTCTAATAATTCATTTCTTTCTTCTGGAACAATAAGGTCATTTACGCTAAATGATAAACCACCTTTGAATGCCATTCTAAAACCTAATGTTTTAATATCATCAAGGAATTTTGCTGTAATAGGTACGTTGGTTAATTTAATAATATCACCAATAATTTCTCTTAAACTTTTCTTGGTAAGTAAAGCATTTACATAACCCACTTCTTGTGGTACATGTTGATTAAATAATACACGACCAACAGTGGTGTTTACTAATTTTTTAACTAATTGTCCCTTTTCACGAATTGTAGCACGAACTTTTATGCCAGCATGTAAATCAACTGCATTTTCGTTGTAAGCAATTACTACTTCATCTAAATTATAAAATACTTTTCCTTCGCCTTTTACAGGTTCTTCTTTGGTAGATTTTTTTACTTTAGTAATGTAATACAAACCAAGTACCATGTCTTGTGAAGGTAGTGTAATAGGTGTACCATTTTGAGGGTTTAAAATGTTGTGAGAAGACAACATTAATAACTGTGCTTCTAATATTGCAGCACTGCTTAATGGTACGTGAACAGCCATTTGGTCACCATCAAAGTCAGCGTTGAAGGCTGCTGTAACTAATGGATGTAATTGTATGGCTTTTCCTTCTATTAATTTAGGTTGAAATGCTTGAATAGAAAGCCTGTGTAGAGTGGGGGCTCTGTTTAATAAAACAGGGTGTCCTTTTAAAATATTTTCAAGAATATCCCAAACAACTGCTTCTTTTTTATCAACTATTTTTTTAGCAGATTTCACCGTTTTTACGATGCCTCTTTCTATTAATTTACGAATGATAAATGGCTTGAATAATTCGGCAGCCATGTCTTTTGGTAATCCACATTCGTGCATTTTTAGTTCAGGTCCTACAACGATTACAGAACGACCAGAATAATCTACACGTTTACCTAATAAGTTTTGACGGAAACGACCTTGTTTGCCTTTCAATACATCGCTCAAAGATTTTAATGCACGACCACCTTCTGCTTTTACAGCATTAGATTTACGACTGTTATCAAATAAGCTGTCTATTGCTTCTTGTAACATACGTTTTTCGTTACGCAAAATTACTTCTGGAGCTTTAATTTCTATTAAGCGTTTTAAACGATTGTTTCTAATGATTACTCTACGATACAAATCATTCAAATCTGAAGAAGCAAAACGACCACCATCTAAAGGAACTAAAGGTCTCAACTCTGGTGGAATTACAGGAATGTATTGCATAATCATCCATTCTGGACGATTAGAAATTCTTGCAGAAGAATCTCTGAAAGCTTCTACAACACTTAAACGTTTTAATGCATCTGCTTTACGTTGTTGAGAGGTTTCGTTAGCAGCGGCATTGCGTAATTGATAACTTAATTCATCTAAATCCAATCTTTCCAATAAATCATGAACTGCTTCTGCCCCCATTTTGGCTACAAATTTATCAGCATCATCATCGGGTAAATATTGATTTTCTTTAGGGAGATTATCTATAATATCTGTATATTCTTCTTCACTTAATAAATCGCCTGTTCCTAAACCTTCTTTAACGCCACCATTTATTACTACATAGCGTTCGTAATACACAATACTTTCTAATTTTTTAGAACTCATTCCTAATAAGTATCCAATTTTATTAGGCAAACTTTTAAAATACCAAATATGCACTACTGGAACCACCAGTTTAATGTGCCCCATTCTTTCTCTTCTAACTTTTTTTTCTGTAACTTCTACACCGCAACGATCGCAAACGATGCCTTTGTAACGAATACGTTTGTATTTACCACAAGCACATTCATAATCTTTTACGGGTCCAAAAATTCTTTCGCAAAATAAACCATCTCTTTCTGGTTTGTATGTACGATAGTTAATGGTTTCTGGTTTTAATACTTCGCCAAAACTTCTTCCTAAAATAGAATCTGGAGAGGCAAGGCTGATAGTGATTTTAGAAAAACCAGGT
Organism: Chitinophagales bacterium; assembly: GCA_026931905.1. Taxonomy (GTDB): domain Bacteria; phylum Bacteroidota; class Bacteroidia; order Chitinophagales; family Chitinophagaceae; genus UBA1930. The sequence goes on along the minus strand of JAIXLB010000039.1, from coordinate 6,495 downwards.
TTTGTTTTGTTTGCATCTTTTTTAATAGCCATAGTATTTTAGATGGAATTTTATTTTGACATTTTGTAATTTTTTTTTCATTTTTTTAGTTTCCATAGCTTGTTGCATGATGGTTAGGCATACAACATTACTTGTACATTCTTACTACATTGTATAGCAAGACAAGGTGCAGTTTAACTTTAAAAATTTTTGAAAAAGATACAATTTGCCAAATTGTTTAAGGCGGCGAAGGTAAGTATTGTTTTTGAATTGAAAAACAGAAATTTTTGTATCTTTTTTTGAGGAGTTATAAATTAAATTGTTCTTTTTTATAATGTATGTTTCGCTGTTGTAAATAGTGCATTATATAATTAAAGCAGGTTTCATGTTTGCCTATTAATTCTGGTGGAAAAACTCCTTTTTCTATAAACAAATTGTCAAGTAATAATTGCATAGCAGCAGTAGCTGTGTAGCCTGTTGTTCTTGCCATGGAAGAGGTGCCTGTTGCTTTATTAAATTCATCTTTTAAATGATAAATTATTTTTTCTTTATTACTTTCAATGGTAATTCGCATTACAGTCATTTCTTCTTCATTTTCTTCTAATTTCCATTCTTTAAAAAGTATGTTTGAAGTAAAATCAAGCGGAATGATGTTTGTTCCATTAATGTTAATGGCTTCTTTATTAAAAAAACCTGCATCACGCAATGCTGTTATTTTTTCAATATGCCCTGGATAACGCATAGTTTTTTCTTTCATGTTTGGAATGTGTGGCATGGTATAAATTAAAGAACGCAAGCCATCGGTATTAAATGTTTCAAGAGTACCAACTTCAGGAATTTCAACATGTTCAACATCGCTCATGGCAGGCTTTATAATAATTTTTCCATTTTCTACATAACGAGCAGGTCTGGTGTATTCTTCAATAACATCTATAGGAGAAAAGGGAGCTTTGTAATTGAAAGGCCATTTTTTAATTTTTGGCAAACCACCTACTAAACATTCAAATCTTTCAATTTTTATTTTTGAGTTGTAATATCCCAAAATAATATTTCCCATTCCTGGGGCTACACCACAATCTACAATGGCTGTTACTTGGTGTTGTTGAGCTAAATCATGTATGGCTAAAGCATTTTCAGGAAAGAAAGAAATATCTACCACATTTTTACCAGCTTTAATTATTGTTTTTAAAGTTTCGAACCCCATAAAACCTGGCACAGCACACAACACTATATCAAAAGGAGCAATAGTTGTAGCTAATACATTTTTATCCTGTACATTTAATTGTATGGTTTGAATAGCATTGTTTTTTTGCTGAATTTTTTGCAAACTTTTTTCATTAATGTCTGCAACAACAACTTTATGATTGCTTGCTACATCAAGAGCCATTGCACTGCCTATCATTCCAGCTCCAATTACAATTATTTTAGACATGAAAAAGTTTTTTACGAATTTTAATTTGATGTTTTTTTATTGGCTATCAAAAATAAATGCTAATTCATTGTAATCATTAAAAAAATAAAGTATAGAAGCTTTAGGATAGATATTATGCTAATGTATGCCTCATTAATATTGATATTGAAAATTGAAGCAAATTAAAAACGATAGTCAGTATATTTTTTTAGAATATCTTCTGCAATATGAATGCAGTTTCTCCCTTATTTTAGCAAACTCAAAACAAAGCTAATCATTATGAAAAAACTTTTCCTTTTAACCTTTATGCTGCTTTCTTTACTGTGGAAAGCAAACTCACAAACCGCTGATATTACTGTTGGTACAGGTACAGCAACAACAACCAATGCTCCAATATATGGGCTGTACAATTACTCGTACAGTCAAATCTTGTATTTAGGGTCAGAAATAAGTGGCGTTGGTGGTAGTAGTGGTTTGATAACAAAATTAAGGTTTAAAGTTTCGTCTTTGCCAACTGCACCAACTAAATCAAATAGTTGGACTATTTACTTAGGCAATACTACTTTAACTTCACTAACTGCAGGTCCAACAAACTATGTAGGTGCAAATGCTTTACAGTTAAGTTATTCTGGATTAGTAACTTTTCCATCAGCGACTGGTAATTGGATGGAAATAATTTTATCAAACCCTTTTTCATACACAGGAGGAAACCTCCTTGTAGCAGTTTTAGAAAACTCTACAGATTATTCTTCAGCCTCTTGGTATGCTACAGCAACATCGTCAAACATGGCAAATTATTTGTACGATGATACAGAGTTACCCAATCCTAATGCACTTCCAGGAGCTTATACAGGTGGTAGTTCCTCTACTTTAAACAGACCTAATATTCAATTACAAATTCAAACAGGACCTTGCACAGGTACGCCAACTCCAGGTAATACGGTTGCAAATGCAACTAATATTTGTATGGGTGGATTGGTTAATTTAAGTACTCAAAATGCAACACAAGGAACAGGTGTAACCTATCAGTGGCAAAGCTCAGCAGATAATAATACTTGGACTAATATTCCTATTGATGGAAATAATATGACCTATTCAACATCATTATCAGCTTCTACTTATTTTAGATGTGCAGTTACATGCTCTGGAAATACAGGTTATTCAAATTCTGTACAAATTAATGTTCCAACACTTATTAGTGGAGGTGTTTTTACCATAAATAAATCATTACCTACCGGAGGTAGCAATTTTGCAAATTTTGCTGATGCTGTAGATTATATAAAATGTGGCATAAGTGGTGCTGTAACTTTTAATGTAGTTAGTGGAAGTGGACCCTACACAATAACAGACCCAATAGTAATACAAAATATTTATGGAGCTAAAGCAAGTAGCCCAATCATTTTTAATGGTAATGGAGAAACAATAAATTATACAGCAACTGCAACAGATAAGCGTTCTGCCATTTTATTAAATGGTGCAAAGCATTTAATATTTGATAGTTTGAATATTAATGTAGGAGCAGGAACCTATGGTATTGGTGTTCAATTTATGAATCATGCAGATAGTAATACTATTAGAAAATGTACTATTATAACGAATAGCAGTTTAGCTACTTCAAATTATGCAGGCATTGCCTTTAGTAGTTCTTTAACTGCTGCAAGTACAAGTGGAGAAAATGGTAGCGGAAACTTAATTGAAAAAAATAAAATTGTTGGAGGCTATTATGGTATAACCGTTGTTGGGTTAAGTGGAACTTCTGGAACAAACAATATTATTAGATATAACAGTATTGAAAATTTTTATTATTATGGAATTTATTCATTGTACCAAACTAACCTTATTGTTCAAGGAAATGATGTTTCTCGTTCTTTAAGAACTGCATCTCCAAGCACTGTATATAGTTTATACTTTAGCACAAGCAATGCAGGCAATTTGATTGATGGAAACAGAATACATAATTCATTTACTAGCCATTTAGCAAATACAACCACTTATTATTCAATTGCATTAACTTCAGCAGGTACTTCGTCTTTACCTAATATAGTTACCAATAATTTAATTTATTCAAACGAAGGTAATGGTACACATTATGGCATATATAATAGCGGAGCAGCTTATATGAAAGCCTATCATAACACAATTGTTATGGATTATGCAGCAGCTACAGCAGGTATAACTTATGGTTTTTATCAATCATTAGTAGTAGATAGCATTGTGTTTAAAAATAATATTATATATATTACAAGAGGCGGCAGTGGTGTTAAATATGGTATTTATAAAAATACTGCCACTACGCCAATTATTAGCAATTACAATGTTTTTTATTTAGGAAGTGCAGGTACTGGTACTCAAAATATTGGTTACCAAACAGCAGCACTTACAGATTTGAATGCTTGGACAACAACAACCTCGCAAGATGCAAATAGTATGGTTGCTAATCCTTTATTTGCTAATACATCAATTGGCGATTATATTTTTACAGAACCCACATTAGATGATAAAGGGGCACCAGTAGGCGTATTGAAAGATATAACAGGTATAAATCGTAGCCTAACAGCACCAGATCCAGGGGCTTACGAGTTGCCTCCATCAACTGGCTTAGATTTGAAAACAGAAGCATTAGTTTCGCCAGCAATATCAAATGGAAGTTGCTATAAAACTGAAACTATTGTTGTAAAAATAAAAAATAACAGCATAAATACTATAGACTTCGGCCTTCATCCAACAACCATTACTGTAAATGTTACAGGTGCTGCAAATGTTATTTATACTGCAATTGTAAACTCTGGTACTTTATTAGGAGATTCTTCTTTAAATGTTACTATGACTACTCCTTCTGCTACTTTAAATATGAGTGCTAATGGTACTTATGCTTTTGAAATTACAACTACTGTTGTTGGAGATGTGAATGGTACAAATAATATGATTTCTGTTCAAAGAGAAAAACTTGCTTTGAATGGTGGAACTTCAACTATAAATAATGCTAATTTATGTATTTCAGGACTTTTACCAACATTATCTGCAACATCTGTAGAAGGATTTGAGGCTGTAAAATGGCAAGAAAGTATGACATCAAGTACTGGTTTTACAGATATTAGCGGGGCAAATACAATTACTTATACACTTACAGCTATGCCTTTAAGTACAAGGTATTATAGATTGGTTGCAACATGCGATAATAATACATCAATTTCTTCAGAGATAATGGCAACAGTAGATAATCCTCAAATGACCAGTACAACTCCTGCAACTCGCTGTGGCCCAGGTACAGTAAATCTAAATGCATTAGCAACTGGGTTTAATGTAAATTGGTATGCAGATTCTACTGGAGGACAAATACTTTATACTGGCAATACATTTACTACGCCTTTCTTAAATAAAACTGATACGTTTTATGCAGCACCTGTATCTCTTACTTCTGTTCCAATTCCTCCTGTTACCATAGGTGTTGGTGCATTAGCAAGTACAAGTTATGAAAGCCCTTATTATCATTTTTATGGTAATAAAGTTAGTCAGTATTTATTTAGAGCATCTGAGTTATTGGCTGCTGGTATGTCTCCTGGAAATATTACTTCTATAGCCTTTAATGTAATTACACCTGGCACTATTTACAATAATTTCAACATAAGCTTAAAATTAACCAATGCTGTTTCAATGAGTACTTCATTTGAATCAAATTTAACTACTGTTTATACAGTTGCAAGTACTACACCAGTAGCTGGTATTAATACTTATGATTTTAGTTCAACACCTTTTACATGGGATGGAGTATCTAATTTAATACTTCAAGTATGTTGGAGTAATAATAACACAGGAGGTGTAAGTACTACTGTTAAGTACGACAATACTACTTATTCTTCTAATGCATACCAACGTGTAGATGGTAGCGTTTCATCTGGAACTTTTTGTAGTCAAAATACTGCCTATGCTACTACAAACTCAAGACCTCAAACAATATTTGCTGTAGATGCTGCTTGTCAAGGAATAAGGGTACCAGTTATTGCAACAATTTCTACACCACCTGCAATACATTTAACTGCTACTAAAGATTCAATTTGCTCAGGGCAAAGTGTAAATCTAAATGTTACAAGTTCTAATACAGGCTATTCATATTCTTGGACTCCCAATGCTCTATCTGGAGCATCGCAAACAGTTTCTCCAACTATTAATACAAAGTATATTGTTGAGGCAAGTGATAATAGTGGAGGAGCTTATAATGGTTGTACCAATAGAGATTCTATAAATATAAATGTGTTTTACCCTTTACCAGTTACAGTTTCAAGCTCTGCAACAAAAATTTGTGCTACTAATGATCCTGCAATTAAAATGTATATATCTTTAGAAAATATACCTATTTTATCTGAAAATTTTGAAACAGGAGCAACCAACTGGACTATAATTAATTCTTCTTCTGGTGGTACAAATCCATCAGCAGTGGGCTGGGCAATTAAATCAAGTCCAGCAACCATAGGTACAGAAACGGTTTCAAGTAATGATAATTCTATGTTTATTAGTGCCAACTCAGATATTGGAGGATCAGGAATTACTGCAAATACTTCTGTAATTTCTCCTTCGTTTAGTACTGTAGGATTTACGAGTGCTGAGCTTAAATTTTATCAATATTATAAAGTTTTATCAGTACCTACGGGTTATGTTAAAATTTCTACAGATGGAAATACATGGACAACTATTTATACAGTACCAGCTCAAAATGTTGGTACAGCAAGCAATTTTGCTATGCAGACTATTAGCCTAAATGCTTATTTGAATCAACCTAATTTATACATAAAATTTGATTATATTTCTGGTTGGGATTATTATTGGAATATTGATAATATTTCTATAATAGGTACTGCTATTGGTTCTCCTTCTTGGCTTCCTTTAACAGGGCTTTATACCAATGCTGCAGCTACTATTCCTTATACAGGTGGTTCTTTAGATACTATTTATGCTAAACCTACTGCTACAACTGTTTACATTGCATCATTAGAAACCTCAGGTGGTTGTACTTCATTTAATACAATTACTATTACTGATACTTGTAGTGTTGTGCCAGTAACCTACACCATGTTTACAGGTAAAAAAGAAGGAAGTGTAAACTTATT
>JAIXLB010000035.1 GCA_026931905.1 Chitinophagales bacterium | reverse complement strand
AATCTTTACTAATACACACCATAATCTTTTCTTAAATAGATAAGAATTAAAATAACTAAACTTTACTTTTGCAAGTTGTTGCTACAAGCAACATTAATATTATTATGAGTACTACTACAATAAAGCCTTACCTGAGATTAAGTGGATTAGAACCTTTAATTATTAGACCTGAAACCAATTTTGTAAACGTAGGAGAAAGAACCAATGTTACAGGGTCTAAAAAATTTGCACGTCTTATAAAAGAAAATAAATACGAAGAAGCATTATCTGTGGCACGCCAACAAGTAGAAAATGGTGCACAAGTTTTAGATGTAAATATGGATGATGCTTTATTGGAAGGTGTACAAGCAATGACTACTTTTTTAAACTTATTGCAAAGTGAGCCAGACATTGCCAAAATACCCATCATGATTGACTCTTCTAAGTTTGAAATTATAGAAGCAGGGTTGAAATGTGTGCAAGGAAAATGTATTGTAAATTCTATTTCAATGAAAGAAGGAGTAGAAAAATTTATTCACGAAGCTATTATTTGTAAAGATTTTGGAGCATCTGTAATTGTAATGTCTTTTGATGAAAAAGGACAGGCAGATACTTTGGAACGCAGGGTTAGCATTGCAGAAAAAGCATATAAAATTTTAACCGAGCAAGTAGGCTTTGATCCACAAGATATTATTTTTGATTTAAACATTTTTGCTATTGCTACAGGCTTGGAAGAACACAATAATTATGCTGTAGATTTTATAGAAGCTACAAGAATTATTAAGCAACAATTTCCGTTGGTAAAAATTAGTGGCGGCGTTAGTAATCTTTCTTTTTCTTTTAGAGGTAATGAACCTGTAAGAGAAGCCATGCACTCGGTATTCTTATATCATGCAATAAAAGCTGGTATGGATATGGGAATTGTAAATGCAGGGCAATTAGTGGTGTATGATGAAATAGAACCTGAGTTAAAACAAATTTGTGAAGATGTAATTTTAAACAGAAATAATACCAACAACGAAGCCACAGAAAAATTAATTGCCTTTGCAGAAACAGTAAAAGCAAAAGGAAAAGTTGAAGTAAAAGATGAATTGTGGCGGTTAGAAACAGTTGAAAAGCGTTTAGCACATTCGTTGGTAAATGGTATTACAGATTATATAGAACAAGACACTTTAGAAGCTTTAGAAAAATATCCTAAACCATTAGATGTTATTGAAGGTCCATTAATGGATGGAATGAATATAGTGGGTGATTTATTTGGTTCTGGAAAAATGTTTTTGCCACAGGTAGTAAAATCGGCTCGTGTAATGAAAAAATCTGTTGCTATAATTACACCCATTATTGAACAACAAAAATTAGATAATCCAGATGTAGTAAAACAAAGTGTTTCTAAAATATTATTAGCAACTGTAAAAGGCGATGTGCATGACATTGGAAAAAATATTGTTGGCGTAGTTTTAGGCTGTAATGGATATGAAGTAATTGATTTAGGCGTTATGGTGCCAACTGATAAAATTTTAGATGAAGCAATAAAGCAAAATGTAGATATTATTGGTGTAAGTGGTTTAATTACTCCTTCGTTAGATGAAATGGTGCATGTAGGAAAAGAAATGAAACGAAGAGGAATTAAACTGCCTTTACTAATTGGTGGAGCTACAACTTCTCGTATTCATACAGCTGTAAAAATTGCACCTGAATATGATAATGGTGTTATTCATGTAGCTGATGCAAGCAGAAGTGTTACGGTAGCCAGCACTTTGCTCAATAATGAAATTAAGCAAAAATATTTAAGTGAAATAAAAGAAGAATACATTAAAGTAAAAGAAACTTTTGAAAGTAAAAAAATCATTAAGCAATATATTAGTTATGATGAGGCTAAGAAAAATAAAGTAAATATTGATTGGGAAAATTATACACCAGCAACCCCTTCATTTCTTGGAACAAAAGTTTTTGATGATGTTGATTTAAACGAAGTAAGAAATTATATTGATTGGAAACCTTACTTTATTGCATGGGAAATGCATGGAAACTTTCCAGACATTTTAACTGATAAAATTGTAGGTATAGAAGCTACAAAATTGTACAACGATGCCAACGCTTTATTAGATAAAATAATTGCAGAAAAATGGCTAACCGCTAAAGCTGTATTTGGTTTTTGGGAAGCTGAAAGCAACAATGATGAAATTTATTTACCAGCAGAAAAAATTACTTTACAAAACCTTCGTCAGCAAATAAAAAAAGCTAAGGGACAACCTAATTTAAGTTTAGCAGATTTCATACAGCCTGCAACATTTAATAAACAAGGCACTAAGAAAGATTATATGGGTGCATTTGCTGTAACCATTCATGGCATTGAGCCACATATAAAAGCATACATAGAAGCTTTTGACGATTACAATAAAATTTCTTTACAAGCAATAGCAGACAGACTTGCAGAATCTTTAGCAGAATATTTACATGCAAGAGTAAGAAAAGAGTTTTGGGGTTATGTAAAAGAAGAAAATTTAACTAAAGAAGATTTAATAAAAGAAAAGTATCAAGGTATTCGTCCAGCACCAGGTTATCCTGCATGCCCAGACCATACGGAAAAAACAAAATTATTCAAATTATTAAATGCTACTAAAGCAATAGATATAAAACTTACCGAGCATTTTGCTATGTATCCTGCAAGTAGTGTTTGTGGCTGGTATTTTAGTCATCCCAAAAGCCAATATTTTGGTGTAGGGAAAATTCAACCAGACCAATTTGAAGATTATGTACAACGCAAAGGCATGAGTAAAGAAGAATTAGAAAGATGGTTAAGCTCTAATTTGGAGTAGTAAACTAAAATTTTTGTATAATTCTAAAATTAATTGCTAAACAGATGAAAAGAAGTTGAAACATGTATAAAAGAAAAATACCCAACTTGCAGTTGGGTATTTTGAAAAAAAGAAACTACTCTTTTACAATGAGAGTAAAATTTAGAAAGAAAAATTAGTCCAAGTAAAAATGGCTGTAGAGCAACCCGTATTACCTAAAATAATTTGAGCACCATTAAAACCTGTATTGGGATTTATTTGTTTTCCTAAAATTTGATCTGTATTTAAAGTGTTAGTTAAACTAACAGTTGAAGAGCTATTACCTGTTCCTTTACCATCAGTAAAATCAATTAAATCTACAACAGTGCCAGTTCCTTTAACTAAAGCATTAATAACATTAATTTTTGCACCTCTTCTTATTTTCATTACATCTTGCATTTTATTTGTAACGTTAGAAATATCTGTATCGGCAGCTTTTGAAAGTTTTAAATCGAAAGTTACATTTTTTACAGTAAAATCTGATTGTCCTGTTTGTGCAGGAAAATTACCATCAAAGTTTCCATCAGCCTCAATACCTCTTGGGTCAGATTCTGTACTTGTATAACTAGCTTGCCAAATACCATAAGCATTTTCAAGAGTGCCAGAATAACCTTGCGTAAAATCGAACATATCATCATCGCTATCAATTACTAAAAGGTTTTTTACATTTACTGTTCCGCCAAAAAATTCAACTCCATCATCAGCAGAATAACGGATAAGAATATTTTCTATAACAGTACCATTTCCTACACCATTTAATGTTAAACCATTGTGTTCTACATCAGCACTTGAACGAGCTCCTGTATAATCTAAAATAAGGTAAGATAATGTACCTGAATTGTCGTTAGGATTGGTACCACCATATTGGTGAGCAGAACTTATTTCTGTACTACCAATAGTGTTTCCTGCAAGCGGTGCTTTGCCATTAATAATTAAGCCACCCCAATGCCCTGGTTGTGCATTGCTGCTATCTGCAGTCATGATTACAGGTTTTGCTGCTGTTCCATTTATATTTATTTTACCACCTTGTAATACTAAAATATAACTGTTAAATCCTTTTTTTGCTTTAATCATAGTTCCTGCTGGAATGTTTAAAACAGCACCATCTTCAACTAATACAGGACCTGTAATTGTATAAGTTATAGCAGCATCTAATGTTTTTGTGCCAGTAATACTACCTGCTAAATCAGCTTCAGAATTTGGTTTAATTCCACCACCATTGTCTTTAGTACAAGCTATAATACTAACTACAAAAAGTAACATAATAAATGTTTTTGTTTTTGAGAAAATTTTACTTGTTTTCATGTTGTGTGATTTTTAATTTGTTGGTTTTAATTTTTATTTTGATTGAAAAAGAATATTTTTTATATTAAAGATTGAAGCCGAAACCTATACTTATATTCATGCCCTTTTTATATTCGTTTAAGATTATTTTATCATTACTTATACTGCTTTCTCTCATCAATACAACAGATGGGTTTAATAAATTAGCAGCTTTTAGTTTTATACTAATTTTTTTATTGAAATAATAACTTGAAACAAAATCCATTGTTGGTACACCTTTTTCTATAATGTCTTTAAAGCCTAATGTGCCTATTGTAAAAATTCTGTTGCTGAAATAATTAAGTACTAAAGAAGTAATTAAACTTTTGTTGTCTTTTGTATGAGTGTATGTTATATCTGTATTAAGAATAAATGGCGATGCACCCTCTAAACCTGATTTTCTAACAGGTGTATTTGTTAAGTTTAAATTAAGGGTTGTGAAAATATAAGAAGCATTCAATCCAATTGAAATTTTATTTGAATTGCTTTTCTCTGCATTGCCGAAGTTGCTAAGATCTTTTCTTAATTCAATTTCAATACCTGATATACTTGCAGAATTGCTAATATTATCATAGGTTAATAACCCTGCAGAGTTTCCTTTATCTACACGACCTATTGGGTTTGAAATATGTTTGTAAAAAATGGCTGCTGAAATTATTTCTGAAGAGCTGATATAATTATCCCATTTTAAATCAAAGTTATAATTGTCAGAAGGTTTTAGATTCGGATTACCTTCACTTGCAAAGCTGATATTTACATATTGAAAGGGAGAAATTTCTTTAGACTGAGGCAGGGTATATGTTTTACTGATACCTAAACGTAAAGCATTTTTATTGTTGAGGTTGTATTTTAAATTTAGGCTTGGTAAATAATATGCTTTTTTAATATTGCTATTGCTTACATGACCTACAACATCATACATTACTTTCATATCTACATAATCAAACCTTAATCCAATATTGCCCACCAATGATTTTGTAATTTGATAAGAGCTTTCTATAAATGACGAATGAATGTTTTTTGTAACCTTGTATTTGTTTGGGTCTCCTTCAGTCATTGTAAAATGACCCTTCGTATAGTTGGTAGCATTATAAATATTATCCAATGCTAGCTGGTTTATATTAAATGAACCAGGAGCTGCTGAAAAATTATACTCTATTGCATTAAAATTGTTATTGGAAAAAAAGCCATTGTATCCAAAAGAAATATTAGAGTTGCCGCTTTTTCCAATCTTATAATCTAATATTAATTTTGCATTAAAATTGTTTTCGTTTAGTTCAGAAAAAAATCTTTTTTGGCGATTACTTCCTGTTAAACCAAAAGTGCCATCATTTTTTTTCGAAAGAAAGTTTTCTCTTCTATCAGGCTCTAAGCCTTTTATAGTGTTAATAGAAAAATCAGCAATCAAATCTACTTTATTACTTAATAACCATTTTGATAATAGCTGGTGTGTTATTAGTAAGTTGCTATTTATTTGCTGGCGTCTTAAAAAACCAATTCCTTGATCGCTGTCCTGATGTTTTTCTGTTTGAAGCCCCACATATTCGCCTATATATTGATTGGTGCTGTGCAATGCCATCAAATTATAAGCTAATGAATATTTCTTACCATGATTGTATTTTACATTAGCAAGAGCTAATTGGCTTATTTTATTGGAGTATCTATGTCCTGATTGATCTTGATAAATAACACCCGAAGTATTTGTATTTCTTACTGTTTCTTTTGTGTAATTAAAATCGTTATTATTTGAAAAAACGCCCAATACAGATAATGTGTTTTTTCCAAACTTAAATTGTTTACCCCCAGTTACTTTATAACTATGGTTAATGGGTGCCTTTACTACAGAAGGATCAAGGCTATTTGAAAAATCGAATTTGTTATTAAGAGGTAATTTGCTATTGGTAAATCCAAAATAATTTGCACCAGAAGGTTTTATAAATGTAGATTGAAATACTTGTGTATTAATGCCAGAAGAAACATCAATACCAAAAGCATTATTACTGTTCATTTCTTTTGAAAAAATATCAATAACAGCTCCACCAACATCTCCTCCATTTTTAGCTGTAAAAACTTTACTAACACCAATTTTTTGAATAATATCCGTTCCGAAAATTTCAAGTGCAATATTTTTATATTCAGGATCTTCAGATGTAACAGGCATTCCATTGAGCATTGTAGCATTGTATCTATCTCCCAAGCCTCTTATAAAAACATTCTTAACGCCTTCTTGTTTTGATATACCAGATACTTTACTTATTGCACCTTCAGCATCACTTATTCCTTTTCTTGATAATTCTTTAGCACCTATATTTTGAATAGAAACCAATGATTTTTTTTGTTGCATCAACATTACATTCTCAGATTCACGATTGGCTTTTGCTACAATAAATACTTCATCAAGTTTTGAATTTTCTGGCTCTAAAAGCAAATTTATTTTTGTAGTATCATTACCTCTTACAACTATTTTTTCTGATGTAAATGTTTTATACGAAATATAGGTTCCGTTTAATCTGTAAACTCCTGCTGGTACGTTTTTTATTTTAAAATTTCCTTCATTGTCTGTTACTGTTTTGAATTGCATTCCATCAATTTCAACAATAGCACCTACTAATTTTTCTTTTGTTTTTGCATCTACTATATTTCCAGTTATAGTTCCTGTTTGAGCAAATAAAATTGAAGTACTAAAGAAGAAAAGTAAGAACAAGCTTAAAATCCTAATATTGCTTTGTTTGCATCTAAATTGTATCAATTGCTGCATGTTTAATTGATTTAATTTTCGCTGCAAATAACACTTCATGCTGTTACGAAATAGCTACGGATTAACTACAATTAAATTAATTCTTGTTTGGATTTTAACTCTTTGATTTTTAGTTTGTTTTTTATAATAATCAAAATTGATTTGATTATTAAAATGTATAACTCAAGCTAATTCTAATTGTTGTAACATATTTGTAACATTTGTAAATAATTTTTGCAAAAAATAAAAGCATATTTGAGTAGAAAACTAACTTGAGTGCAATTGTGTCTTAATTATATTTTAAATAGAATTTTATAGAAATAATGTATGAGTAAAAAAATTTTAATTGTAGATGATGATAGCAGTATTGCAGAAATTTTAGAGTTTAATTTAAGAAACGAAGGGTTTGAAATTGAAATAGCTTCTTCTGCTGAGGATGCTTTATTGAAAAACCTAAACAACTTAGATTTGATTTTATTAGATGTAATGATGGGAGGAATGTCTGGCTATAAAATGGCTGAACAAATAAGAAAAGCAGATATCAATATTCCCATAATTTTTTTAACTGCAAAAGATACCGAAAACGATATGCTTACTGGGTTTTCAGTAGGAGGAGATGATTATATTTCTAAACCGTTTTCTATCAAAGAAATTATTGCAAGAGTAAAAGCTATATTAAAAAGAAACGATAAAGTAAGTGTAGGTAATGATCATAAATTGAGCTATAATAATTTTGTGATTGATTTTGATTTAAAAGAACTTTATATAAATGATACTAAAGTAGAGCTTACTAAAACAGAATTTAATTTACTGTATTTGCTTGCTAAAAACCCTGATAGAATGTTTTCCAGAGAGAGTATTATAAATAAATTATGGCAAGACTCTCCCTATATTACAGAAAGAACTGTTGATGTTCATATTGCACGATTAAGAAAAAAATTAAACGATTATGCTTTTGTAATTTCCAATCGTTCGGGTTATGGTTATCGTTTTAATACAACAGGGTTATGAAAATCAGCTATCGTCAAAAACTATTTCTTTACTTCAGTGTTTTATTTGTACTTTTTACAATTAGTATTATAGTTTTTGAAAGAGTAAGAGAAAAAAAGTATAAAACACAAGCATTAGAAGAAAAGTTAGAAGCTTACACAGATATTATTCATGCACAAGTTTTTCAAATTGACAGTAATTTAATTCCTAAATCGTTTTGGTTGCAAACCATTTTACCTAATGATTTACGCATTACCTTAATAAATAATCAAGGAAAGGTTTTGTACGATAATTCTATTGATAGTTTCTATAACCTAAATAATCATATTGATCGACCTGAAATAATAGATGCAACTAATAATGGCAAAGGATCGCATATACGTTTATCCAATTCAAACCAACATAAATACTTGTACTTTGCTAAAAAGTTTGACACCTTATACATACGCGTTGCTTTGCCATATAATATACAACTTCAGCAAGTTCTACAACCAGATAACGTTTCTTTATATTTTATACTTTTATTTTTTATTGTTTTTTTATTTTTTATTCATATTGCTACAAGTAAATTGGGTAATACAATTGACAACTTAGAGATTATGTTTTAAACTCCGATAAGAATAAAAAAATGCAGCTTCAATTTCCTAATGATGAAATTGGTGAAATTGGCAGTAAAATTGCAGATAATTATTTTCAGCTAAAAGAAAGTAAAAGAATTATTTTATTAGAGCGTCAAAAATTATTACAACATATACAAGTATTAGAAGAGGGTATTTGTTTTTTATCTTTTAATCGTACCATAGAGTTTCATAATGGTTTATTTATTCAAAACCTTAATAACATTATTGATAATACAACTAATGATGCTTCCATCATTTTAAGTGATTCAAAATTTCAGGAATTGCAGAATTTTTTTGCACAAAACAACATTCGTTATTTTGAAAACATAATACATATACAAGGAAAAATATTTTCTGTAAGGGCTCATATTTTTGAAGACAATAGTTCTGAAATTATTTTGACAGATGTAACAAAAAAAGAGAAAACAAAACAACTTAAACAGGAAATGACAGGTAATATAGCTCATGAATTAAGAACACCTATTACAAGTATCAGAGGCTATTTAGAAACAGTTTTAAACCAACACTTGGATTCTGCAAAACAAAAGTATTTTATAGAACGTGCTTTTCAGCAAACATTAGTTCTTTCAGAAATTATTCAAGACATGAGTTTAATAACAAAAATGGAAGAAGCCCACAGTTTATTTTCTTTGGAAACAATAAATGTTCAATATATTTTAATAAAGTTAAAAGATGATTTGCAGTCGCAACTCCTTTCCCATAAAATTGAATTTAACTGGCATTTACCCAATAATGTAGCATTAAAAGGAAATTCCAATTTACTGTATGCTTTGTTCAGAAACCTTACAGAAAATGTTATTAGATATGCAGGTGAAAATGTAAAAATTAATGTTTCTATTTTTAAAGAAGATACGGAGTATTACTACTTTTCGTACTTTGATACAGGCAAAGGTATTCAGGATGAAATCCATTTAAGTAGAATTTTTGAAAGATTTTATAGAATTGGAGAAGGACGTACACGTGAATTAGGAGGATCGGGTTTAGGCTTATCAATTGTAAAAAATGCAGTACAATTTCACGGCGGAAAAATTATTGCAAAAAATAGAAAAGAAGGAGGGCTTGAGTTTTTGTTCACTCTTAAAAAAGAATAATTAGTATAATACTATAATGGAAAATAGATAAAAAAATTACAATAGCACTAATGGTGTACAAATAAATATTGCAACATTAAGTAAATGAGTGTATGTAATAAAAATTACAAACACAAAGTCAATGTGCAATTAGGAAATTTGATAGTTGAACAAAAAACCTTTTCTAGTTTTTTTATAAAAAGAGAAGCACTACGCTTTATATTTTTTTACTATTACACAAGCATTATGTCCGCCAAAACCAAAGGTGTTGCTTAATGCAGCATTTACTGTACGATGTTGTGCTTTATTAAAAGTGAAATTTAGATTAGCGTCTATTTCAGGGTCATCTGTAAAGTGATTGATTGTTGGAGGAACTACATCATGCACCACTGCCATAATACTTGCAATGGCTTCTAATGCACCTGCAGCACCTAAACAATGTCCTGTCATGCTTTTTGTAGCACTTATATTTAGTTTAAAAGCGTGTTCTCCAAACACCTCTGTTACAGCTTTAATTTCTGCACCATCGCCAACAGGTGTACTTGTGCCATGTGTGTTAATGTAATCAATTTCAGTTGGCTGCATATTAGCATCATCTAAAGCAGCAAGCATTACATTTTTTGCTCCTAATCCATCAGGGTGAGGAGCTGTAATATGATGAGCATCTGCAGTTGCACCACAACCCATTATTTCGCAATAAATTTTTGCTCCACGAGCTTTGGCATGTTCTAACTCTTCTAATACCAACATACCTGCACCTTCTCCCATTACAAAACCATCTCTGTCTTTATCATAAGGGCGTGATGCTGTTTTAGGATCATCGTTTCTTTCACTCATGGCTTTCATGGCATTAAAACCACCTACACCAGCTTCGCTAATAACAGCTTCGCTTCCACCTGTTAAAATAATATCGGCTTTGCCTAAACGCAATAAATTAAAAGCATCCATTATAGCATTGGTACTGCTTGCACATGCACTTACAACAGCAAAGTTTGGACCTCGTAAATTATGACGCATACTAATTTGTCCTGCTGCTATATCTAATATCATTTTAGGAATAAAGAAAGGGTTGAAACGTGGTGTTCCATCGCCTTTTGCAAATTCTTGTACTTCGTGTTGAAAAGTAATTAAACCTCCAATACCACTTGCAAAAACAACACCTATACGGTCTGGGTTTATATTATCTTTATGTAAGCCTGCATCGTTCATTGCTTGGTCGCTAACAACCAAAGCAAACTGTGTAAATCTATCAATTTTACGAGCTTCTTTTCTGTCTAAAAATTCAGTAGCATCGAAGCCTTTTACTTCGCAGGCAAATTTTGTTCTAAATTTTTCTGCATTAAACAAAGTAATCATATCGGCTCCAGAAACACCATTTACTAAGTTTTTCCAATAATCGTTTACATTATTGCCTAATGGTGTTATAGCACCTAATCCTGTTACAACTACTCTTTTTAAAGTCATATACAATTAGCTTTTTTGATTTGATTAACAGTATTGAAAGTAAGATTTGTTTTTTACTTATTTGGTTAATAGCACAAATATAATTGGTAACACGAAATGTTTTAAATAAATAAATCCGCCAACTTAAACTTTAAAGTGCTTAAAAAGGCGGATTTATCAATAAGTTATTCCAATCTTACAGGAGTAAAATCTTATTTGGCGTGTTCTTCCAAGTAAGTTACAGCCTGTCCAACAGTTGTAATAGTTTCTGCTTGTTCATCAGGAATAGAGATGCTGAATTCTTTTTCAAATTCCATGATTAATTCAACAGTATCTAAAGAATCTGCACCAAGATCATTGGTGAAAGAAGCTTCTGTTGTTACTTCTGCTTCATCTACACCTAATTTGTCAACAATGATTTTCTTTACTCTAGTTGCGATGTCTGACATTGTATAAAGTTTTTAGTTATAGCGGCAAAAATAGAGCTTTTAATTAAAATGCAAAATGATTAATTTTTTTATTTAAAATTTTTAGAAGTAGCTTACTCTTCTTCGCCTATATTTTTTAATGACATGAGTAAATTATAGGCTCCTTTAAGTACAAAAGTTTCATTTTTAAGAGATTCTGCATTTAATATTTCTGTAAAACCATTTTCTGAGTTTCCTATTTCAACTTCTATCATTTTAAATGCTTTATCATGGGTTTGAATAAAAACATATTGTTTGTTTTCAAAACGTACAAATGCATCGTTAGGCAAAGCATTAGCAATATTTGCTTTTGTTTCTATTTCTGCATTCATAAACATGCCTGGCAATAATAAACTACTGTAATTTTCAAAATGGCAATGTACTTCGGCAAAGTTTTCTTTGTTTAAGTTTTTGCTTATTAAAATAATATCGCACAAATATTTTTTATCTGGATTATTGTTGGAGTATGCAAATAATTTTTGACCTATTGAAAGTTTATTTACATCTTTTTCAAAAACTGTTATATTCAAATGAATATCTGTAGGGTCAACTAATTCAAACAATACATCGCTTGGGTTTAAGTATTTGCCAATATTTACATTTACTGCAGTTACAAAACCAGAAATGGGCGAATAAATATTGATATTTTTTGAAATAGTGGCAGTAGAAATTTTTTGAGGATTTAAACCAATCAATTTTAATTTTTCTTCTAAAGCTTTTATTAAAATTTGTTGTGTATGATAAGTTGCTTTTACTTGTTCAAAAATTTTATCGCTGGTGGCTTTGTTTTTGTTTAATTCACTTTGCCTTTTGTATTCGCTTTCTGTAAATTCAAATTGTGCTTTTGTGGTAAGATAATCTTGTTGAATTTGTATGTATTGCTGGTCATCAATTGTAGCTAAAATTTCTCCTTTATTTACATGCATTCCTGCTAAAAGATTAGTGTGTTTTAAATACCCACCCAAAGGCACACTAATGGAAACCATATTTTGTGGTGGTACATCTATTTTTCCATTTGCTTTTAATAAAGTTGAAATGGTTTCTTGTGTAAATTTACCAGTTGCTATTCCTGCATTTTTAAATTGTGCCTCTGTTAAGGTAATAGTGTTATTGTTTGTTTCAATAGCAGCCTCTTCCTGATTTTTATTTTTACATGCTGTTATTAAAATAAATAAGTTTAAGATAAGTATGAAGCGTTTCATTGCTATGTTTTTTACTTGTTATAAAAATAGTTTAGTTCGGTGGCTGCATTGTTTTTATTAAATAATGCATCAATGTAGTTGTTGTGAATAGTTACAACCTGGTTCATTAATATTACCCACTCTAAATAATTTATATCGCCATTTACAAATTGTTTGTTTGCAGTAAGGGTAATTGTTTCGGCATTTTTTAATGCTACCGTTTTGTAATACTGCACTGCTGTTGAAAATTTTTGATATTGCGTTAATGCTATTTTAAAATTATTTTCAAAAGTTTTTAAGTTTAATTCGTATTCGTGTTGCACAATTTCTTCATTTAGTTTGGCTGCATTAATTTTTGCTTTTTGGCTATTATTGAAAATAGAAATACCTAACCCAATTTGTACTGAATGAAAACGAGGTACACTGTTGTAGGTTTTATTGTCTGAGCCTGAACCTTTCATACCCATAATATTATAGCCTAAAGTTAATTCTGGCAGCAGTTTATTTTTTTCTACTTGAGTAAGGGCTGTTGCAGTTTCTTGCTCTTGTTTGTACAATTGTATGGCAGGATGTGTTGTTAATAAAGATGAATCGGTTATTGAAAAAATTTTCAATTCCTTATCGTTTTCATCTGGCATTAAAACAGTTTCGGTATTTAATAAAAGTTGAAATTGTTTTTGGAGTATTTCAATATCCTGCTTTATTTCTGCTAATTGTAAAGCAATTTGACCACGTTGGTTTTCGGCAGTTGTTTTTTCTAATAAATTGCTTTCGCCTGTATTAAAACGTAAAGTTGATTTTCTTAAAAATTCTGCAAATACGGTATCGGTACTTTCTAAAAGTTTTTTCTTTTCTTGTAGGTACAATAAGTTGTAAAATACTTGTGCCACTTGTTTTTTCAAACTACTTTCTTTTATACTTACATTTAATAAACTGTTTTTCCATTCTGCTGTTAATAATGCTTTTTGCGAAGCATATACTTTTGGAAAATTAATAGTTTGTGCAACGCCAAATTTTATATCAACATAAGCACTATTTATTTGCCCAAACTCTGTGGTAAAATTTGTGTGAGCAATATTTTTATTAGTTTGAATTAATAATTTTTGATAATCGGAACGAAGCCGTTCATTTTTTACCAATAAATTATTTTTCAATGCTGTATCAGTTGCATTTTTTAATAAAATAGGCTTTTGTGCATTTGCCTGAAACAGGCTTGCCATAAGCATTACAACAATTACGCTTGTTGCAGAAATTGTTTTTTTAGGAATAAAAATTTTTCGGTTAAACATGATATATAAAATGGGTAAAACAAAAAGAGTAAGAAGCGTTGCCACTAATAAACCTCCTATTACAACAGTTGCTAATGGGCGTTGAACCTCTGCTCCTTCGCCATGGCTAATAGCCATTGGTAAAAATCCTAATGAGGCTACTAAGGCTGTCATTAATACAGGGCGTAAACGAGTTTTTGTACCTGTAATTACTATATGTTTTATGTCGTTTAAGCCTTCTTTTTTCAAAGCATTAAACTCTGCTATTAATACAATGCCATTTAAAACTGCAACGCCAAATAAAGCAATAAAACCAACTCCTGCCGATATGCTAAATGGAATATCTCTAATGCTTAATGCCATAATACCACCAATGGCAGATAATGGAATTGCTGTGTAAATTAGTAAGCTTTGTTTTATTGAATTAAATGCAAAATAGAGCAGTAAAAAAATGAGTAGCAATGAAACAGGAACAGCAATAAATAATCTTTGCTTTGCTGCATTAAGGTTTTCAAATGCACCACCATAAGCAATAAAATACCCTGGCGATAATTTTATTTGATGCTCTACTTTTTCTTGCAACTCATTTACTATTGATTGCACATCTCTTCCTCGTACATTAAAGCCTACCATAATTCTTCTTTGAAAATTTTCTCTTTGAATTTGACTGTACCCATCTTCTATTTTAACTTCTGCTAAGTGTTGCAATGGAATTTGAGTTCCCTTGGGTGTTGTTATTAAAAGATTATTTACATCATCTACCTCTTTTCTTTGTTTACCAGATAATCTTACTACAAGGTCAAAACGTTTTTCTCCTTCATACACTAAGCCACTGCTTTTTCCTGCAAATGCTGCATTAATTACATTGTTTACATCGCTAATATTTAAACCATATTGAGCAATGGCGGTTCTGTTGTATTTTATAATAATTTGTGGCATTCCTGTTACAGCTTCAACATATAAGCCTGTACTGCCTTCTACAGTTTTGCAAATGTTTCCTAAGTGTTCTGCATAAGCAGCAAGTGTATCTAAATTTTCGCCATAAATTTTACAAACTACATCTTGCCTTGAGCCAGAAATGAGTTCATTAAAACGCATAGCAACAGGGTATTGAAACCCAAAAGATACACCAGGAATATCTTCTAAAGATTTACTCATTTTTGATTCTAATTCTTCGTAAGTTTTTGCAGAGGTCCAATTTTTTCTATCTTTTAAAATTATCATCATATCAGATGCTTCAACAGGCATAGGGTCTGTAGGCACTTCACTAATACCTGTACGAGTAACAACTTTTTTTACTTCAGGAAATTTTTCTAATAAAATTTTAGATGCTTTAGAAGCCGCTTCAATAGATGTATTAAGATTGCTGCCAGATAAAACTCTTGTATCTACTGCAAAATCTCCTTCTGGTAATGAGGGTATAAACTCTCCTCCTAATCTTGTTAATAAAAAAATGGCAAAGGCAAATAATACAACTACCGATGCTAAAACTTTCTTTTTATGGTTTAAAGTTTTTATCAAATTTCTTTGGTACACTTTTTCTAAACGATACATCATTTTATCAGAGAAAGTTGCTTTGTGTTTTAATTTTTTACTCAACACCAAACTACTCATCATAGGTATATAAGTAAGCGATAAAATAAAAGCTCCTGCTAAAGCAAAAGCTACCGTTTGTGCCATAGGTTTAAACATTTTTCCTTCTATTCCTTGTAAAGAAAAAATGGGTAAGTACACCATTAAAATAATGATTTGCCCAAACACAGCACTATTCATCATTTTTGTTGCAGATTTTTTTACTTCACTATCCATTTCTATCTGTGAAAGTTTGTTGAGCTGTGCAAACTCTTTTCTTTTAGAAAGCTGGTGCATTACAGCTTCTACAATAATTACAGCTCCATCTACAATTAAGCCAAAATCCAAAGCCCCCAAACTCATTAAATTACCACTTACTCCAAACAAGTTCATTAAAATAATAGCAAACAACATAGATAAAGGAATGATAGAGGCAACCAAAAAACCTGCTCTAAAATTTCCAAGAAATAACACTAAAACAAAAACAACAATTAAGGCTCCTTCTGCTAAGTTTTTACTTACAGTACTAATAGCATTGTTTACCATTTTTGTTCTATCAATAAAGGGGTCAATTATTACACCTTCGGGTAGTGTTTTTTGAATTTGAGCAATGCGTTCTTTTATGTTTTTAATTACTTCATTACTATTGGCACCTTTAAGCATCATTACTACAGCACCAGAAACCTGTGTTGTACCGTTAAAAGTCATAGCTCCATATCTTGTAGCATTACCTAATTTTACATCAGCTACATCACGGATAAGTAAAGGCGTTCCGTTAGATAAATTTTTTACAACAATATTTTTTATATCATCAAAATCTTCAACCAAGCCTTCCGTTTTTATATATAAAGCAGTGGGTCCTTTTTCTATGTAAGAGCCGCCAACATTTTGATTATTTTTTTCGAGGGCACTAAATACATCGTTAATGGTAATATTGTAAGCCATTAATTTAGATGGCTCTACTGCAACCTCGTATTGCTTTAATAAACCACCAAAGCTGCTTACTTCTGCAACGCCTTGTACACCTAATAATTGTTTACGAATAATCCAATCCTGAATGGTGCGTAAATCCATTGAATTGTATTTATTTTCATAACCTTTTTTTGCACGAACAGTGTATTGATAAATTTCTCCTAAACCTGTTGTAACTGGAGCCAGCGAAGGTGTTCCTACTCCTTGAGGAATTAAGTTTTGTACATGAATTAATCGTTCGGCAATTTGTTGTCTTGCCCAATACACATCTACATTATCATTAAATACAAGTGTTACTACCGATAAACCAAATCTTGAAATACTTCTAAGTTCTTTTAACCCTGGTATATTGCTGTTTTCTTGTTCAATAGGAAAGGTTATCAAACGCTCTACATCATTAGCTCCTAATGCTGGAGAAATAGTAATAATTTGTACCTGATTGTTGGTAATATCTGGCACTGCATCAATGGGTAATTTTTTTACTTCATAAACACCATAACCTATAAGACCAATAATGAAAAGCCCAATGATTAATTTATTTTTTATGGAAAATTGAATAATTTTTGTAAGCATGAATTGTTAGTTAAATACTATTATAAATAGGATATTGTACAAATGATTAGTTCAATAAAAACGTAGTTATTGAATTGTAAAATATCTTTTAAAAATTATAAAAAGGTATTAACTAAATCGAGGAGGTTGAAAAATATTTTTTATAAAATCAGATGTGAGTTGCTGTTGTTTGGCACTAACTTTTTTTGTGCTGGTTTCAACAAAAAACTCTTTAGTAATTAATAAATAATTCTTTGGAACAGTAATATTAATAGAAGTTGAAACATCTACAGATTTAAAAGGAAGTTTTTCGTGATCATTGTGTTTATCATTATCTGCATGATGATGAATTTGTGTTGAGGTGTAATGCTCGGCTAAGAAACTAATAAAAGATTCTTTTCCATTAATAGAAATATGCTCTTGATAATGATGAAAAAGTACAGGCAAACGAAACAACTCTTTAACAACCGAATTGGTAGAAAGAAAAATGAACAAAAATGATATGGCTATTATTTTTTTCAGCGTAGCAAAGGTAAAAGATTATTGTTAGTAATAAACGGAGAAATTAAAATGAATTTTTGATGCAAGAGGGAAAAAGAGTGTCATTTTAGAAAGAAAAATTGAAAAACCAATGCAGCATTTGTTTATCAAAAAATGTTTAGGACACTATTAGCATAGAATACAGAATTTATAAATTGTTTTTGTAGTTTAGTTTTTGCTGTTATATTTGCAACCCTAAAAAAGAGTATAGGTTGGTGCGGTAGCTCAGTTGGTAGAGCAATGGACTGAAAATCCATGTGTCGCCGGTTCAATCCCGGCCCACACCACAAAATTTAAAAAGGTTTATTGGGCGTATGTTTTTACTACGCCCTTTTTTATGCAATAAATACTTTTAAAAACAAACTATTCACAAATAAATTTTTAACCGTTGCTTTCTTTGAATGAGTAGTTTTTGGGTACTATTCTATCAGGTTAAAAAAACAGGTATCATTCTATTTCAACAAATCTGGTCTTCTTTCTTTTGTTCTAATTAAAGCTTGTTCTGTACGCCATTCATCTATTAATTTAGTATTGCCTTGCAATAAAACTTCTGGCACTTGCCAACCTTTAAAATTTGCTGGTCTTGTATAAACTGGTGGAGCTAATAAATTGTCTTGAAAAGAATCTGTAAGTGCCGATGTTTCATCATTTAATACACCAGGAATTAAACGTCCTATTGCATCTACAACAATAGCAGCAGCTAATTCTCCCCCACTCAAAACAAAATCGCCAATGGAAATTTCCATTGTTATATAATGCTGTCTTATTCTTTCATCAATGCCTTTATAATGCCCACAAATAATTAAAATATTTTCCTTTAGTGATAATTTATTGGCAGTTGGTTGATTAAAAACTTCTCCGTCTGGAGTCATAAAAATTATTTCATCAAATTTTTTTTCTTGTTGTAATTCTTCAATAGCATTTACCAAAGGTTCACACATCATAACCATTCCTGCACCTCCTCCATATTGATAATCATCAACCTGACCATGTTTATTTATTGCCCATTTTCTAAGATTATGCATCTGAATTTGTAATAGCCCTTTTTCTTTTGCACGTTTTAAAATACTATGTGCAAAAGGGCTATCTAATAATTCGGGAGCAACAGAAATTATATGAATTTGCATATTTAAAGTTCGTTAAACAAGGGTTATTCAATGTATTATAAATTCATAAGTATTGAAAATTAGTTGATGATTAAAACTCAAATAAGTATCAGTGAAACACAACTTTTTAAAAAATATCTAAAACAAAATTTTCTATTTTTCAACAACAAAACTTTGTCATTTTTTACAAATCTCTTTTCTCATAAATTTTT
>JAIXLB010000101.1:13405-19036 GCA_026931905.1 Chitinophagales bacterium | reverse complement strand
CTTCAAAACTATATACATGATATTCATTTAACAAATACTAAGACAAATTATTTTAATAAACCTTTATCCTATAAAAATAAAATTTCTTGTGGCATAGTTTTAGCACATATAAATAATTCAATTTTTTAAAACATTGCAATCAAATACTTTTACAAAACTGTAGATAAATATTTTTATTGTATGAAACCAATAGTAACTATTTTATTTTTATTTTTTAGTCAAATAATAAATGCACAAAATACAGGCACAGATAGTATTTATATGCCTAATATTCATACAGTACAACTATTTCAACAAAACAATCAAATGAGTTTGCCAGTACTCAATTTAGGCTCTTC
The DNA here is from genome assembly GCA_026931905.1 of Chitinophagales bacterium. GTDB lineage: Bacteria > Bacteroidota > Bacteroidia > Chitinophagales > Chitinophagaceae > UBA1930. The sequence goes on along the minus strand of JAIXLB010000101.1, from coordinate 18,698 downwards.
AGATTTAATGGAATTGCATTTTGATGATCTTGATGGTTATGTAAAAAATTATTCCTACACTTTTCAGTTATGCAACGAAGATTGGTCTGAAGTTGATTTAAGTCCATTTGATTATATCAAAGGCTTTACACAAAATAGATTAACACAATACCGTGCCTCATCTATTGCTCTTACAAAATACATACACTATCAAGCTTTATTGCCAGATAGAGGTTGTGTGCCTATTAAAAGTGGTAATTATTTATTAAAAGTTTTTTTAAATGGCGATATCAATCAAATTGCGTTTACAAAAAAGTTTTTTGTAGTAGATAACAGAGCAACCATTGGTGTACAAATTTTACAACCTTTCGATAATTCTTTATTTCGTACACATCAACGTGTACAAGTGAGTGTTAATGTAGCACAGATCAATCCTATAAATCCTCAACAACAAGTAAAATTAGTAATACTCCAAAACAATAGGTGGGATAATGTTGTAAGAAATATTATGCCTGCTTTTATAAGAGGGAATGTTTTAGAATACAACGGAGAACAAGATTGTTTATTTCCTTCAGGAAATGAGTACAGATGGGTAGATTTAAGAACTTTTCGTTTAGCTACAGAACGTGTTGCAAGCATTGATAAAAATGTGCAACCCAATGAAATATTTTTAAAACCAGATGCAGCAAGAAGTCAAATTCGTTATGCTTATTTTAAAGACTACAATGGTTGGTATTTTATACAAACTACAGAAAGTGTAAACCCTTTTTGGCAAGGCGATTACGCTAATGTACATTTTACTTTTATACCTCCTAATAACAAACCTTTTGACAATAAAAACCTGTACATTACAAGTAATTTTACCAATGATAAATTGAATGAAGAAAGCAAATTAGAATTTAATGATGATGAGGGTGTTTATGAAAAATCTTTTTTATTAAAACAAGGATATTATACATATAGTTATGTTACAACAGACAATAATAATCCTAATACAAAAGCCAACCAATCTATAACAGAAGGGAATTTATGGGATACGGAAAATGATTATACTGTATTTGTTTATTATCGTTCTTTGAATGGAAGACATGATGAATTAGTAGCAATAACTACTGCCAATTCTAAATTACTTATAAGGTAAAATATAAATGAGCAGCTTTAATTCTCAATCCAAAAACCTAACTTTGATAGCTTTATTCAGCTATGTGAATAATTGCTTTAGCTTTATTTTTTGAAAATATTATTATGTTTGTTGTACAATGAATTGGGCAGATAACAAGAAAATAAATATAGCCATATTAGATTTATACGAAGGATATGCCAATCAAGGTATGCGTTGTATAAGAGAAATCATCAACACTTGGGCAGAGGAAAACCATTTTGATGTTCATTTTGATGAATTTGATGTAAGATTAAAAGAAGAAGTTCCTGATATTACTTATGATATTTATATTTCTACAGGAGGTCCAGGCTCTCCATTAGAAACGATTGGTAGCAGTTGGGAAAAAAAATATTTTCATTGGCTTTCCAGTATAGAAGAATGGAATGAAAATACTTCAAAAACACCTAAACATGTTTTTTTTATTTGCCATAGTTTTCAATTAGCTTGCAGGCATTATGGTATAGGAAATGTGTGTAAAAGAAAATCTACTTCATTTGGCGTTTTTCCTGTTCATAAATTAGAAGAAGGAAATGACGAAGTTGTTTTTGATGGTTTAAAAGATCCTTTTTATGTGGTAGATAGCAGAGATTTTCAAGTAATAGAACCCAACTATAATCGTTTAAGAGAAATGGGTGCCAAAATTTTAGCAATTGAAAAAAACAGACCTCATGTACCTTACGAAAGAGCTATAATGGCTGTAAGGTTTAATGAATATTTTATAGGTTCTCAGTTTCATCCAGAAGCTGATGCTGTTGGTATGAAATTACATTTATTAACCGAAGAAAAAAAAGCTACAGTTATTGCCAATCATGGAGAAGAAAAATGGAAAAGTATGATAGAACAATTGGACGACCCCGAAAAAATATTATGGACTTATTCCTGCGTATTGCCTAATTTTTTAAATAATGCTGTAGGCGTTTTAACAGAAATATAAAACCAATTCATTTCTTTTTTAACTTCACTCTTCTTTTTTAAAGACGATTCTTTATCTTTCAGTTTATATAATTATTAGAATTATGGTTCCATCAATTAGAAAAACATTTAATGAAAACTTTTATCAAAGCAATTACGAATCATTGCTTGAAGAAGTAAATGAAAAATACCCAAACTCTTTAGGCTTTAGAATTGCTGAAACACCCGTTTTTGTTGATAAAGAGTTTAAAGAAAAAATTATAAATGCTTGTGAAAATATTATAGATGTTATTACAGGATTTAATTTTAAAACATTAACCTCTCATGGTATTCCATTGAATGTTAGAGTACCAAACGAAAATAATCATTCGCATTTTATTGCTTTTGATTTTGGAATTTGTAAAAATAAAAATGGTGAACTTGAGCCTCAGTTAGTAGAAATGCAAGGCTTTCCCTCCTTATTTGCCTATCAAGTTTTTTTAGATATTGTAACAAGAAAATATTTTTCAATTCCAGAAAATTATTCTGCATTTTTAGGAGGGCTTGATGAAAATTCTTATATAGATTTGTTTAAAGAAATTATTCTAAACAAGCACAATCCTGAAAATGTTGTTTTATTAGAAGTGTTGCCACATGAGCAAAAAACAAGAATAGATTTTTATTGCACAGAAGAATATTTAGGTATTAAAACGGTATGTTTAACTGAATTAATTCAAGAAGGTAAAAAATTATTTTATGAAAAGGAGGGGAGAAAAATTGAAATTAAAAGAATTTACAACCGCTTAATTTTTGATGATTTACAACAACAATCACCAGCCATTCAAGAAAAAGGAAAATTATTATTAGCTGAGCTTGATGTTGAATGGGTGCCTCATCCTAATTGGTTTTACAGAATTAGCAAATACACTTTACCCTATATCAATCATCCTTTTGTACCAGAAACAAAATTTTTAAATGAGCTTACAGAAATTCCTATTGATTTAGAAAATTATGTATTAAAACCTTTATTTTCATTTGCAGGACAAGGAGTAGTAATTGATGTAACTCCAGAGGATATTAAAAATGTAAAAGACCCAGAAAACTGGATTTTACAACGTAAAGTAGATTATGCAGATATAATTGAAACACCTGATGGTGCTGCAAAAGCAGAAGTAAGAGTTTTTTACTTTTGGAAAGATGGAGATGAAAGACCTATTCCAACTTTTAATTTAGCTCGTTTAAGCAAAGGAAAAATGATTGGTGTAAGATACAACGAAGGTAAAACATGGGTTGGTGGAGGAATTGCTTATTTTGAAAAATAAATTAGCACTATTTTACAACAAAGATTTGATGGCTTTTTCTAAATCATCTTCTTTCAAATCTCTTGCAACAATTTTACCATTTTTGTTCAATAAAAAACTTGAGGGGATATAATTTATTTGCCACTGATTAGCAATATTACCATCTTCATCATACACTTGAAGCCAATTTATTTTATCATTTTTAATAGCTCGTTTCCAGTTGTTGGTGTTATAATCTTCTGAAATACCATAAATTTCAAATCCTTGCGATTGATATTTATCGTATATTTTTTTAAGACTTTTATTGGCAGTTCTACAAGGGCCACACCAACTTGCCCAAAAATCTATTAGTACAACTTTGCCTTTTAATGAGGATAAGGAAATAATTTTTCCATTTACATCGGGTAAATTTATTTCAATTTTATTTCTACTTGTTTGTGCTTGAACAAATACAATGCTTATTAATAAAAGAAAAGAGATAAAAACTTTACACTTCATAGCACTATTTTTAAAAATTAAAAACCACAAACAAGTATTTTGTATTTTCTCAAAATGATGTTTGTGGTTAATGTAGTTAAACTATTGTATAAGGCAATTGATATGCCTTAGTTGGTTTAATTTTTTTTAGCTGTTTCTTCTTTGTTATCGCAACTTTTTTGTTCATTACTTCCTTTTGCACTTGCATCTTTAGAACAACAAGATTTTGTAGCAGCAGAAGAAGAACTGCTATTTAATTCCTCTTTTTTTGAACTTTCAGCAACTTGTTTTCTTTTATACTTGCAGCAACCAGGCAATTTGTTATACACATCATCAGCAGCTATTTCATCTTGTGTATCATGCCCTACAGCAGCAATTCCTTTTTGAATTTTTGCATTACTTGTAGTAGCAGCATCATATTTTACTGATAACATTTTTGTTTCAGAACTCCATGAAGCATAAGAAGCACCTGCCTCTTTAGCTGCTTTTTCTATTCTGGTTTTACACATACCACAGTTGCCCCAAATTTTTATATCTTCTTTTTTTTCTTGTGCAATAGATGACAATGAAATAAATAAAAACGATACAAATAATAAAAAATACGTTCTCATGTTTTTTATTTTTTAAGTTAATAACTGAAATTTATTTTAATTAAAATGATATATTATTTGCATTGAAATTACTTTGCTACAATAACTATTTACACTTTTGCAATACAGCAAAGATATAGCTTAAACATTCAAAACAATATTATAAAAGTTAAAAAATAAAACCTCAATAAATGATGTAGTAAATTTACAGTTGCAAATAATTAGCAGTATGCAAAAACTAATAATTTATGGTTTTATAACACTATTTGTTTTTAGTTTTTATTTAAAACCCAAAAGTACAATTATAGAAAATAATATGAGCAATACAGCAACACAAATAGTAACAGATTCAGTATATTTTGGTGGAGGATGTTTTTGGTGTACAGAAGCATTCTTTCAAAGATTAGAAGGTGTAGTAAGTGTAACAAGTGGTTATGGTGGAGGCTTTGTAGAAAATCCAACTTACAAGGAAGTATGTAATTTTAATACAGGTCATGCAGAGTTAATTAAAATTGTGTATAATCCATCAATAATTTCTTTTGATGAATTGTTAGAAGTATTTTGGAAAACCCATGACCCAACAACTTTAAATAGGCAAGGAGCAGATGTAGGTACACAATATCGTAGTGTAATTTTTTATACCAACAATAATCAAAAACAAATAGCTGAAAACTATAAAACAACATTAAACAAAAGCAAAGTATTTGAAAAACCTATAGTTACAACCATAGAAGCATTTAAAAATTTTTATCCCGCCGAAAATTACCATCAAAATTATTACAATAATAATCCTAATCAAGGGTATTGTTCCTTTGTAATACAGCCCAAACTTGAAAAATTTAAAAAAGTATTTAAGAATAAATTAAAGAAAAAAACGGATTAAATAATGCTGT
>JAIXLB010000101.1:12346-13395 GCA_026931905.1 Chitinophagales bacterium | reverse complement strand
TTTAAAAAAGTATTTAAGAATAAATTAAAGAAAAAAACGGATTAAATAATGCTGTTCTACTTGAACATAATTTATTTACATTTGCTAAATGGAAGTTCAAGCAAATACTAATATAAACTACACAAACGATATGCTTTCTTATGAAGGCTTTAAAGCAACCGTATTAAACGATTTCAAAGTAGCTGTTTTAAGTAGAGAAACGAGTTTGCTTGGAAGAAAAGAAGTACTAACAGGCAAAGCCAAGTTTGGCATTTTTGGCGATGGCAAAGAAGTAGCACAAATAGCTATTGCAAAATGTTTTAAAACAGGAGATTTTAGAAGTGGTTATTACCGAGATCAAACTTTTATGTTTGCAGCAGGATTGGCTAATGTAGAACACTTTTTTGCTCAGTTATATGCCGACCCTATTGAAGGTCATGACCCATTTAGTGGTGGCAGACAAATGAATTGCCATTTTGCATCACGTTTTGTAGATGATAATGGTAATTGGCTTGATTTAGCAAATAGAAAAAATATTTCATCAGATATTGCACCAACTTCTGGGCAAATGGTAAGAGCTTTAGGATTAGCTTTTGCAAGTAAATGTTTTAGAAATACGCCAGCCCTACAACAGTTAGAAAATTTATCTCATAACGGAAATGAAGTTTGTTTTTGCACCATTGGCGATGCCAGCACAAGCGAAGGAAATTTTTGGGAAACCATTAATGCAGCAGGTGTTTTACAAGTTCCATTAGCTGTATTTGTTTATGATGATGGCTATGGAATTTCTGTTCCAAAATCTTATCAAACTACCAAAGAATCTATCAGTACAGTTTTAAATGGGTTTAAAAAGCAAGAAGATACCAATGGCTTACACATTTATAAAGTAAAAGCATGGGATTATGCTGGTATGTGTGAAGTGTTTGAAGAGGCAATACAAAAAATGAGAGAAACTCATATACCTGCTGTGTTTCATATAGAAGAAGTTACACAACCACAAGGGCACTCCACTTCAGGAAGCCATGAAAGATATAAAACAAAAGAAAGATTAGAATGGGAAAAAGAATGGG
>JAIXLB010000101.1:0-12246 GCA_026931905.1 Chitinophagales bacterium | reverse complement strand
GGAAGCCATGAAAGATATAAAACAAAAGAAAGATTAGAATGGGAAAAAGAATGGGATTGTATTAAAAAAATGAGAGAATGGATTGTAGCTAATGGAATAGCTACTGATGCTGAATTGGATAACATTCAAGAAGAAACAAAAGAAGCCGTAAAACAACAAAAAAATAATGCTTGGGATAAATACATTAATCCTATAAAAGAACAAGTAAACATTGCAGCAGATTTAATTAGCAATGTAATGGTAAATGATATTGATAAATACAATGCACTTCAACAATTACCCAAAGATTTAAAAGCAAAACCCGACCCTTTGCGTAAAGATGTTTTGCATGCTTTAGCAGTAACATTAGAAACCACAAAGTCTAACGACTATCCTGGAATAGATGAAGTAAAAGATTATTACGAAAAGTTAAGAAAAGACAATACCAATTTATACAACACCCACCTCTATAATCAAACAGAAAAATCTGCATTAAAAGTACAAGAAGTAAAACCTTTTATTTCTTTTGATGCACCAACAGTAAATGGATTTGAAGTATTAAATAAATATTTTGACGCACTTTTTGCAAACAATCCTAAGGTATTTGCATTTGGTGAAGATGTGGGTTACATTGGAGATGTAAATCAAGGATTTGCTGGCTTACAAGAAAAGTATGGATCAAACAGAATTTCTGATACAGGCATTAGAGAATTAAGTATTGTAGGACAAGCAATAGGTATGGCTTTAAGAGGTTTAAGACCCATAGCAGAAATACAATATTTAGATTATTTATTGTTTGGTTTACAACCCATGAGTGATGATATTGCTACAACACATTTTCGTACAAGAGGCATTCAAAGTTGCCCAGCAATTATTAGAACAAGAGGGCATAGGTTAGAAGGAATTTGGCATAGTGGTAGCCCAATGGGTTTAATTATACATGCTTTAAGAGGTATGTATGTTTGTGTGCCAAGAAATATGGTACAAGCAGTAGGAATGTACAACACTTTATTACAAAGCAACGACCCAGGTTTAGTTATTGAATGTTTAAATGGCTATCGCTTAAAAGAAAAATTACCAGCCAATTTATTAGAATTTACAGTACCTTTTGGTGTACCTGAAATTTTAAAAGAAGGAACAGATGTAACCATTGTTTCGTATGGCTCCACTTTAAGAATTATACAAGATGCGGTAGAAAGACTTGAAAAAGAAAATGTAAGTTGTGAAATAATAGACGTACAAACTTTATTACCTTTCGATATACATCATTCCATTATAGAATCATTGAAAAAAACAAATAGAATTGTATTTATAGATGAAGATGTACCAGGTGGTGCTTCTGCTTATATGTTTAGAGAAGTAATGGAAATTCAAGGAGGTTATAAATGGTTGGATGTAGCACCAAGAACTATTACTGCAAAAGCTCATAGACCAAGTTATGGTAGCGATGGAGATTATTTTAGCAAACCCAATGCAGAAGAAATTATAGATGTTATTAAACAAATGATGAACGAATAAATTTCTAAAAATACTTTCTATTTAAAACTAATGAAAATTGCAATTATTAATGGACCTAATTTAAACTTATTGGGCAATAGAGAAACCAATGTGTATGGCACACAAAGTTTTGAACAATATTTTGAAAATATAGAAAAACAATTTCCGCACATTGATTTTGATTATTTTCAAAGCAACTTAGAGGGAGAATTAATTAATCAATTACAACAAATAGGCTTTGAGTATAATGGAATAGTTTTTAATCCAGGAGGTTATACGCATACCTCTGTTGCTTTAGGAGATTGTATTGCAGCTATTACAACACCTGTTGTAGAAGTACATATAAGCAACATTTTTGCAAGAGAAGATTTCAGAAAAATATCTTACATAAGTGCCAAATGTAAAGGCACAATTACTGGGCTTGGATTAAAAGGTTATGAATTAGCTATAAAATGGCTTATAGAAAATAAGTAAATTTTATTAGCAATGCTTTATATTAATCTCTTTACCTTTTAACAAATTACTTTACATTGTATATTTACTTTTGCCTTTAATAAATCAAGAACAATTAATTACTTTTTTAAAAATAAACTTTAACCAAAAATTATTTTCATGAAGAATTTTACTCCCATTCTTACTATTTTTTTAACTGTTGCTGTTGCCGTATTATTTTATTTACAATTTTCAACCAAGAAAACTCCAACAATAAGTTCAAAAAATTTGAATGATAGTGTTGCAGCTGCATCGGGTTTTAAAATTGCCTATTTTGAAATGGATTCTTTAGAAAACCAATACAATTATTTAAAAGATGTTAGAAATAGTTTAAGAAGTTTAGAGCAAAAGAAAAGTGGTGAATTAGCAGCTTTACGAAATTCTGGAAGAAATAAAATTGCTGAATATCAGAAAAAAGGTCATTCTATGACTGAACAAGAAATGGCTGCAGCTAATGAAGATATAATGCGTTTGGATAATGAACTAAAATCGCAAGAGCAACAAAAATCGCAAGAATTGCAAGACGAAAGCATCAGAAAAATACAAGATGTAAAAAATACTATTGAAGCATTTTTAAAAGAATACAATAAAGGTAAAAACTTCTCTTATATTTTAGCCAGTAGTGCAGATATTATGTACTTAAAAGATACTGCTTATAATATAACCAAAGATTTAATTGAAGGTTTAAATAATGAGTACAAGAAAAAGAAGAAGCCTTAGTTTGCAGTTGTTTTAAATGATAGTTATTTTGATACACTATCTTTCTATACCATCCTAATCTCTTCTCTGTCATCCTGAGCCTCTTTTTTTGTCATCCTGAGCGAAGCGAAGGATCTCCTGACTTCTTTCTGTCATGTTAAACCCGGATTATGCATTAGAGTAAGAGAATGGAGATTTTAAAACTGCGATCTGAGAGAAAAGTCCATCCATCCACATTCGTTTTTTTACTGGTAAGGCGATTTTTAAGACCTTCCTGTTTGCATGATTTGAAGTCCATGATCCTAATGCAAAGCATTGGGATTTGATAGTATTTAAAGTTGCCTTACTGTGTTTTTGCAATGCAAAATGCCTGAATAAACTGATAAGATTATAAGCAACCATAATGAATCTGAAGGATGCTTCTGTGGCTTCAAAATTCTGCATGCAGAAATTTTCCAATCCAAAATCCTGTTTTAATTCCTTAATTCTGTTTTCACAATCAGCACGGCTATTGTACATATTCCATATCTGGTCAAGTGGTAAATCCAGATTGGTTACATAGCAGCTATAACGGTATCCGGGTTCATCTTCAAAAAGTATTTTCCCAGAACAATCCGGACGGTCTTCTACCTTTTTCTTTACAAGAATATAACGCCGCCGCTCCTGGCCATTAATGTGAGCAAATTTCATTTCACATAATTCAATACCCTTTGCCAAAGTACCCCACTCTTTTTGAGACAGTACTTCTGCTTTTACATTTGGATACATCCTCACTGCAATGATGTAGTGCTTACTTTCTTTTTCCAGGTAATTCAGAATCTCTTCGGTGTAAAATCCACTATCGGTGTGCACTAAGCCAACTTGCTTGCTCTGTAAACACTTCTTAAAAGTCTCTTCCATGAAAGAAATGCAATCGGTGCTTGCGGCGGTATTACCGGGGCGAAGCCATGCATTAGCTACCATACGTGTCTGGCTGATAAAAGCCATCAGCGGGTGATGAGAGTTGCGGCCACGCTTATTGGGATTATACCCCTTCTTACTTCCTTGCTGATCTCCGTAACGTGTTATTACAGTAGAGTCAAAATCTACCGTAATGTTGCCGATATCTATTTTCTTTAAGAACCAATCCTGCATCTCAGGAAATATCTTCGCATTTAATTCTTTATCAAACTTTCCAAAAAAACGGCTATAGGTACTCTGCGATGGCATGGTTGCCAATCCAAAAATGTCTTGTAATACCTTATCATATCTCAACCAGTCGCAGTGAATATACCGGCTGATGCCTGTCCATATCCCTAACCAAAATGACTGTACAATAGATGATGGATCAAAACCGCGATTAGAACCAGGTTCCGGTAATGAAAGTGATTGCAAATAATCTTTTACTTCTACTTTATCCAAAAATCTTTTCAGCAAACTCATCCCTCCGAAAGGAGTTACTTGCTTGTCGCTGTACTCAATCGGTAGATTAACCATTTGGGTGTTCGAAGTTTTAGCGTTCATCTCCCAATTTAATTGGTATTTGCTGATTCGTCAAAAAACCTATTGCATAATCCGGGTTTAAGGATTATTACTTTGAGTTACTGAAAAGTTTAGGACAGCAGCCGAATTTTAAGCAAGTAAAGTTTAAAATAAAGAGTAAAATATTTTTATTTGATAGCACAACCATTAGTTTATGTCTTTCCTTATTTGATTGGGCAAAATACAAAACAGCAAAAGGTGCAGTTAAGATGCATACACTACTTGATTATGATGGTAATCTGCCAACCTATGTAAACATTACCAATGGCAAAACAGCAGATAATAAAGGAGCTTATGATGTGCCATTACACAAAGGAAGTGTGATAGTGGCAGACCGTTTTTACAACGATTTCCATCTACTAAACATTTGGGACAGCAAAGACGTTTTCTTTGTAATAAGGCACAAAGAGAACCTTCAATACACAGTTGTAAAAGAAAACGAACTACCAACAAACAAGCACCAACATCTGTTAAAAGATGAAATTATAGAACTTAAAAACGAAGGCTCTAAAGCCAAGTATCCTAAACAATTAAGAAGAATATCCTTGTGGGATGAAGGAAATCAACAAGTCATTGAACTCATTACCAACAACTTTAAATGGGTAGCCAACACCATTGCAGAACTATATAAAAGCAGATGGCAAATAGAAATATTTTTTAGAGAGATAAAGCAGTTGCTACACATTAAAACCTTTATAGGCACTAGCGAAAATGCTGTACAAATACAAATATGAACTGCACTCATTACCATACTAATATTAAAAGCAATGAAAGCAATGGCTAAGTTTAACTGGCATTTATCCAACCTTGTAGCATTTATAAGATTAAACTTGTTTGTGAAAATCGTATTACAACTATGGTTAGACAATCCATTTGAAGAACCTAAAGAACCTGATAAAACAACTATACAGGGGGTTCTTTTTTAAAATAGAAAAAAATAATCGAAAAATCAATATAACATTTGTTAATCAAAAAACGTTTAGGGCACTATTGATTTTATAACTCAAAAATACACTTTCTATCAACTTTAAAAAAGTATTTTAAAGGGAAGTAAAATAATTTTAATTTTTCAAGTAATTTAGATAAAAGCCTTTCTCTTACCTTCGCCACTAATTGTATAATATGAATGTAGGTTCAAAAAAAGCAAACGAAACTATTGCAATAATGAATGAATTGGTTTTACCCAATGATACCAATGTGTTTGGAAATTTAATGGGTGGTCGTTTAATGTATTGGATGGATATTGCAGCAGGAATTACAGCAGGCAAGCATTGTAATGCACCCAGTGTAACAGCAAGTGTAGATAATTTAAGTTTTAAAAATCCTATTAAATTAGGCAATGTAGTACATATAGAATCTAAGGTTACAAGGGCTTTTAATACTTCTATGGAAATTCATATAAAAGTTTGGGGCGAAGATTTAATTGCTCAATATAAATACGAAAGCAATGAAGCCTATTTTACTTTTGTGGCTTTAGACCCTAATGGAAATCCACGTTCTGTACCAAACTTAATTCCTGAAACAGACGAAGAAAAAAAATTGTATGATGGTGCTTTAAGAAGAAGACAATTAAGGCTCATTCTTGCAGGAAAAATGAAACCAGACGATGCCAATGAATTAAAAAATTTATTTGTAAACTAAGTTTGAATAATATCAGTCTGACGATTATCGTCTGACTGGATAATATTATTTTTTTTCAATACTGATTTAAACAAACTTATTCCTACGTAGAAATTTATTACTGCACCAAAGTTTCCAACCTGTCAAACATGGTTTTCAAACGCAGGTTATCTGCATCTGCAGTTTTGCTTTCATTAAATAAGGTATCTAATTCTTTTAGTGTAGCATTCAGTTTTAGTTGGTCGGCAGTGGTTATTACAGCTTTAGTATCTGCTATTACACTTCTTATTTGTTTATAGTTGCTGTTGTATATAATAGCATATTCATCATATATACGTTGAATGTTATTAGCTATTTCTTTGCAACCTTTAATGGCATCAGGTGGAAACTGCTGTTGGCTGTAGTGCCTCTTGAAGTGCCTTTAATTAACACTGAAGCATAAGGCAAACTTGCCCCTCCTTTTTCTTTTACAGTACCTGTTAAGGTAAAACAATATCCATTCAATGAAATTATTGCAAAAGCAAATAATAAAAGCGATTTCATAAGCAAGTGAATAAAGAAGAAAGCTATTTTTATAATGAAACGAAAATAGTATAGTAAAGTAACAAAAGATGAAAAATAATTGTTAAGAGAAGTGGTTATGAATTTTATTTAAAATAAAATGTTGCTTTGAGTAATAATTGAAAAGGTCTAAGCTCAACCTGGTTTATAGTTTCAATATTACCATTGAACGAAATATGGGTAAATGTTTTTTGGTTAAATAAGTTTTGAGCACCAAGTTCTATATCTGCTTTTAGTTTGTTGATGCTGTATGTTAATAAAAAATCAGGAAATATAAAATGTATCGGCTTTAAATTTTCTTGATTAATATAATTGTAATTAGAATTTAGAGTGATAAAAGCATTAGAATTAACAGGAACTTTAAATGTTAGTATTTGCTCTAATATAGAAAATTTACTTGCATAGTCAAACTCACTTTTGTTAGTAAATACATTCAGTTTTGTATAAGTGCTAATACTAAATTCTTTAATTCTTGAATTTGTTTTTAATAAAAGTTGAAAGTTTTGATTAGTAAATTGTGTATTTACATTTTTAGAATAATTTTCAGAAAAAATATTACTGAATAATGATTGTAAAGTAATAGAAGTTTTAATTTTGGGTAAATACTTACTGTAAGAAATAGATATTGTATTATTAGCTCCATTTGTACTTCCATTCAAAGCACTATTCAGGTTTATTTGATTAATAAATTGATTATTGCTTATTGGACTTCTGTTATTATTATTATGAGAGAAAGCAATAGTAACAAAAGTGCTATTTATAATATCTCTATAATTCAAAGCACTTTCAATAGAAAAATTGTTGGTAACAGGAACTATTGAATTATTATTTTTTAGATAACGATAATTATACATGATATAGCTATTGCTTTTCATAATAGAAGGGCTAATACTAAATTGGTTTGATGCTATAATTGAAAATTTCCAATTTTTATGAAATCTATATGAAGCTGTAGAAACTAATCCAAAGAAATTATCAGTAGTGTTTAAATTATTTATATGCGTAGAATTGAAATTAATACTGTTAAAAGTAAATGGAATATTAATAGAAAATAATAACTTAGGTGTTTTATAATTTACATTGAATGTATTAAGTATAGTAGTTTGATGAGGTATAAGATTATTACTAAATCCATTTTTCGTATTGTATAAAGAATCTTGTTTTCCTGCACTTATTAATGTATTGAGTGAGTTTTTGATATAGTTTAAATTCAGCGTGTTTGAAAAACTTACCTTAGAACTTATTTTATAATTCCAAGACATATTAAAACTTGTATAGTAAGATTTTAATTTAATATCCTGAACAACAAAACTTGGGTTAGGCGTTTTAGTAAAAATGGTGTCGTATATTCCGTTTAAAATAATAAGTTGCTGAGGTTGTTGCTCTAATCCTATTAATAGGGATAAGTTGAATAAGTTATTGCCCTTTTTAAAAAAAGCATTTACTTTATTGGATACTGAATAATTATTGTAATTGGAATTTTGTAAAATATCTTTTGGATTAGAGTTTGCAGTAATTGAGCTAATATTTTTTTGTTGAAATTTAAAAAGCAAAGTGTTGGAGAAATTGTATAATGATTTATTAGAGGAATATTGTAGGCTTCCTTTAAGTAAGTTTTCTTTTTGGTTAAAATAATTTTTCTCTGTTATTCTAAATGTATCATTAATAAAATATTGGATTAATGAATTACTGCTATTTACAAACGGGTTGTTATTTGAAAAATCTAAGTAAAACTTTAAATCATTATTGTTTTTGGTTGTTTTGAGTTGATTGATTGTTGCAGTAAATTGGTTATTGCTAATAAATCTATCTAAGTCAATTCCTGAAACTGTTGGTTGATTAATACTTACCATTTCTCCGTAAGCATTATTTATATAAATTACTGGGTCATCAAAATCTTCATATAATTGCATTTGTTCTTTAGCATAATCTTTTCCTACATTATTATATTTTAAAGTAACAATACTTTGAAAATTTTTAGAAAAAAATAAGGGAACTATTTCATTGTCTGTACTAATTAAAGGATAACCTATCCCCAATTTGGCTTTTCCAATTATTTTGTTTCTTGCTTTATCTTTAAGCACCAAATTTATGGCTGCTTTGTTTGATATAGAAAAGCTATCTAAAACTTTTATTGGTTGATGGTTTTCTAATACTTGTATTTTGTCAACAGCATCAGAGGGTATATTAGTAGTTGCTATATTATAACGTCCATCTAACATATCTTTCCCATCAATATAAAATTTATTAATAGCTTTACCTTGATATTTTATTATACCGCTTGGCGTAATTTCTATACCTGGTAATTTTTGTAATACGTCGCCAATACTTCTGTCATATTTGCTGGTAAAATTTTCTACATTGTAATTTAATGTGTCCTTATTAGAAAAAATAGGTGGCTTGGTTTTTACAATAACTTCAGATAGATTTTTATAGGAAGGTTTAAGTATGAAGTTATAGTTTAAATTACCATTATTGTAATTATTGATTTCTTTATAAGTAGCTTCAAAATTTAAAGCAGTTGCTTTTATAATACAACTATCATGAATAAATTTTTCAGGAAAAACTATTTCGTAATTTCCATTGATATTGGTATATGAAAATACAATTACAGTGTTGTTTTTTTTTAAATGTAATGTAATTATTGCACCTACTATTTTGGTATTGCTTGTATCTTTTACACTTCCATTAATTATTATTTTTTGAGCAAAGCAATGATTAGATATACAAAAAGCAAAAATTAGTATAGAAATAAAAAACTTCATTATGCTTAATTAAGTTCTAATGGATTATTCCATTTTAATTTTTTCTTTACTTTACTAGTTGGTTTTAATTCTATTGTGTTATTCTGGTTTGAGTTATTATTTTCTAAAAATGCATTGGGGTTAGAAACCAAAGCTTCCAATATTTCATTAAACTTTTCTTCCGTAATATAAGTAAGAGGTTTAGGTAATTCTACATCCTGATTTTGTGTTTGCCATATTTCACTAAGTATAAAAGAAACTTGATTTCTTTCGTCAGTAGCATTAATAATCAAACCTGGCAAACCATTTAACTTCCAAGGACCACTTTGTACAGCAATATCAGGGCAGTACCAGCAATTATAAACTCTTCCTCTAAATTTTCCTCTTGCTTTTTTACAAATTAAATTCCCAAATTTTTGTGTTGAATCTATTAACTCCCAATTTGTTTTTTGTAAGGAGGTTTTAATCGCAAATTTATCATTAATCCAAGGTCTAATTAATATTACTTCTTGTGTAGTAAAGTTTGTATATAATTGCTCTGGAGAGCCTTTTGGTAATTTAATTTCATTGCTTGTACTATGTTCCATTAGTGAATCAAACAGATGATAAGTATAACTTTTATATAAACTTGCATTATTATTGGCAGTCATTATCATTACATCTTTATAAATATTTTGAGGATTGTTAGTATCCCTTACATGCGAAAAACTGTATTTAGCTATTAACGCAGTTTGAGAATTACTGTTTAAAGCTATACAACTTATAATCAATAATGTAATAAATTTAATTTGCATGGTTAGAAATTTTAAAAACATAGTCTTGTAAAATTAATATATCCAAGACTATGTTTTTTGCTAAAAATTTGTTAGGAATTTTGCTCTACTTTTATTAGCCTTCACATGGATAATTTTCTTCTAAATAAGTTAAAACAGCAGCCATCTCTTTTATTTTTCGTTTTGCTACTAAACCTGCAAAAAGATTTGCTGTAATTTGGTCTGCAAAATCTCCACAAGCAATTACAGTACATGTGGCAGACCAACAAGTTCCTGATATAGTTGATGTTCCTGTACCACAATAGTAATCTTCAAGAATTTCAGTTTCTAACTTACAATTGTTTGTTGGTTCATTTTTACAATCAGTAGCATATAATGAAACAGATAAAACTGTTGCTACTAATAATGTTACAATTTTTTTCATTTTAATTTTATTTTGATGAGCAACAAATGAAAAAAAAAAAAATACATTTGCAAATAAAATTATCCACACCTTAAAATTATATTTTAGTTGCAATAAAAAAGCCACTAAAAAATTTCAGTGGCTTTTACTCCTAATTAAATTAGGAATGCTGTATTTACCTTTTCTCTACTTTTTTTGTCTTCTTGCTGGGAATGAATTTCCAGTTTTACCAAATTTAGGAGTTTCAGGACTACCATAATGTGTCATAGCACAACGAAAACCTATAGTACTGCTACTTTGTTCTTCCTCTAAAAATCTTCTTGCACCTGGGCTTAACCAATAAGGTCTGTCATTCCAGCTACCACCTTTTATAACTCTTGATTTATCTGAAATTAAAGTTGTTGTTCCGTAATTATAAACAGCAGAACGTCCATCAGCAATTTGATCCCCATCTAAATAATCTATTGCATAAGATTTTTGATAGTTACGACGTTTTCTTAAAACACTATCTGGTTCATTAACCATTACTACACGACCTAAAGAATCTTTTTGTATATCACCAGTAGAGTCTTTCTTTACTTTTTGAAAAACGTTACCTCTATAGTAGTTAAAATCATCGCCTTCAAGAGTAGTTAATGGTCTGTAAACATCAGCAACCCACTCACTAACATTTCCACTCATGTTATAAATACCAAAACCATTAGGAAAGAATGAATTAATTTCTGAAGGTATTGCTGCATTATCGTTTAAACCTCCTGCAACACCCATGTTATCTCCAGAACCTCTTTTAAAGTTTGCTAAGAAAGAACCTTGTAAAGCACCTCTTTTAGTAGAACGTAAATTATCGTAACCTGAATTTCTCCAAGCATATACTTGTTTGTTGCCTATTACTTCTTCACCTCTATTTTTTTTGTTTCTACGAGGTTGTGGATTTTCCATGATGTAACCATAAGCTGCATATTCCCATTCTGCTTCTGTAGGTAAGCGATAATCGCCATATAAAATACCATCATCAAATTTTGCTTGACGTGGTTGTCCTTTAGCATCTTTTAATGGATTGCTTTTTGTAGGAGGTGTTTTAGGATTATATAAACCTAATAAATAAGCTTTAGTATTAAAATTATCTTCTCCTACATTATTCATGCCTCCCTTGGCATAATCTTTTGCATTGATAACTTTTTTATCAATTAAAGCTTTTTCATTTACCCTATCGGTACGCCAAATACAAAAATCACGTGCTTGTTTCCAATTTACACCAACAACAGGGTAGTAGTTGTAACTTGGATGGCTGAAATAATATTCTACATAAGGTTCATTGTAGGAAAGTTCACTTCTCCAAACTAAGGTATCTGGTCTTATATCTTCTAATAATTGATTGTATTTTTCATCTTCGCCAAATGTATTTTGCATCCAAAAAATATATTCACGATAGTGTACATTGGCTACTTCTGTTTTATCAATAAAGAAAGAGTTTACGGTAATACGTTTTGGAATGTTATTCCAATCGCCCATAACATCTTCTTCAGTTGCTCCCATTGTAAATGTACCACCTTGTACAAATACTAATCCTGGTGCAGTTTTAATGTTTTTAGCTTTGGCTACTGTAAAGCCACCATTTTTTTTATCATTGTAAGCCCATCCGGTTACATCTGATTTTTCTTGTTTCTTTTTCAAAACATTACAGGAAGCTAATGAAGCAATAGTTGCTATTAGCAATGTGGAATTTTTAAGTCCTGTTACTATTCGCATTGTTGAAAGTTTGAGTTTTCTAAACGTTGTTTTTTAAAAAATATTGTTCTTTTACGAGTTGCGAATATAAAAGTAATTCTTTAGAAAATGATAATCATGTTTAAAAAATAATTTAACATTTTTCTGAAAGAGAGTTTTTGCACATAATGTTTATAAAGTAAAAAAGAGTAAAACTGAAAAGCAATAATATTAATTGGTAGGAGTAAGC
>JAIXLB010000007.1 GCA_026931905.1 Chitinophagales bacterium | reverse complement strand
CTTTAAGCCATTCCAATGCTGCAATTTTTGTTGGAGTGCATAAAATTAAAACACTAACTTTACCTTAACCTAAAAATAATGTTTATGAAACTAACTTACCAATAATTTGAGCAACAATGTTAATTTTGACGTCTTGAGAAAGTGAGTTTGTTGTACAACCCCAAAGTTAAATTTGGGTTACAAAACACTTTCTCTTTTTAAAAACATTTAGGACGCTTTTGATAAAAAACCTATCGTTCTAAAGTTGATAAGAACTTAGATAAGTTTTCCTAAATTTGGCATTATGAACAGTATTAAAACAATAGAACCTGCACCATCATTATTTGCACAAATAGTAGATGAGCTTAGAAATAAATCTGAAGCAGAGTTGAAAATGTTATATGTCCGCTTTTTTCAAAAAGAACTGAAAGAAGAATGGAAAACCATTA
The DNA here is from genome assembly GCA_026931905.1 of Chitinophagales bacterium. Classification (GTDB taxonomy): domain Bacteria; phylum Bacteroidota; class Bacteroidia; order Chitinophagales; family Chitinophagaceae; genus UBA1930. The sequence continues at coordinate 2,244 of JAIXLB010000007.1, read as the reverse complement.
CTCAAAACATCAACTTTAAAAACTCATCCGAAGATGATATTGTAAAAACTATTCAACAAAACCGCTACCGCAATTAATATGTATTTTGTAATATTTGATGCCAATGTTTGGATAAAATATGCAAGAGCTAAAAACACAGCACCATTACTTGACAGGATGCTTAATTACAGATTTATACCTATCGTAAATAATTATTTGCTTTCTGAAATTTTTGATGCTTTAGTAGAAAATAAGTGGATGAATAAAGCACAGGCAACAAGTGTTGTAGAGTTTATTAAAAAAATTTCATTAATGGAAACAGAAAGGGTTGTTTACCGTTTAAGCTCTGACCCTAAAGACAACTATCTTTTTGACCTTGCTATTCAAAATAATTGTGTGTTTATTATAACTGATGATGATAAATTGCTTCGTATGAAGTTAAAACCTGTATCGGTGCATTCTACAACATGATTTCTTAAAAAGTTTCCAGTTCGTTAAAGTTTTTTAATAATGAAACATCATTTTTTCAACAGACTGGAACGTTCAGACGATGTTCAAGTTGTAGAAAAAGTAAATAAGCAGCTTGAAATTCAAGCTGCTTATTTACTTTAAAAATTAAAGTTTTATTCAGACAAATTGGGCTTTAACCGCCAAATATCATAGTTATCGAATTTTCTGTATTTATCTGTATTGCCTGCATTGGAAGAAAAATATATATAACCATCTATACCAAATTCAGGAGTCTCATTCCATGTATTTCCTGTAGTAAGCTGCCTTACATTTCCACCACCACTATTCATTAAAAAAATATGAGAAGAAGGAACTTCTTTAGCTTTGAGGTCTTCTTTTCTGGTGCTTTTGTTAAATACAATCCATTTACCATCAGGAGAATATCTAGGTCGATGGTAATTAAAATCTCCGTTAGTCAGTTGGGTTTGTTGCCCTGTAACTAAATCATAAGAGAATATTTGAATGTAATTTCCCACCCATTTTGAGAAAAGAAATTTGTTTGCAGTTGGGTGAGGATAGGGGTAAAACCCTGTTCCCAATAAAGTAAAATTCAGTCCGTTTTGTTCTATGGTAGCTATTTGGTAGGAGGCTCCTATTTTAGTATGGAATAAAATTTTATTCTGAGCTTTTAAAAGACTAGGTGCTTCATCATCATCACCACTTGCATTGGGCGATACATAGTTAATGCCTCCTTGATCAATCTTCGATTTGGCAAGTACAGGTTTTGTAGGCACTAAATATTTAAAATAAAATCCTTTGCTGTCGGGCATCCATGATGCATCTGAACAGCCTTCTGTCAGCAGTGGTGTTGTACCTTGTTCACCCAAAATTTTCAAATTGATATGATATACTTTTGAACCCTTTTGTAAAGGGTCTATGGAATGGTATAGGATTTTTTTGCCGTCAGGGCTTATAGCAGGATAAGATTCCAATAAATTGTCATTGGTAATACGTGTTAACTCTTTAGCATCAGGAGTAATAGCAGGGGCTAAATCAGTATCAAAAAAATTGGTGTTTGCTGCTGGTCTGGTTGTTGAGCTTGACCAAAAAATAATTGCAAAAATTACTAACGATAAAGTGCTAAGAAGCCATTTTGTGTGTTTCATGTGTGTGGTGGTTTAGTATTTGTGAATAATAATGTAAGGTTATAGCCAACAAATATGCAATAATATCTATAATATCACCTGTACCAGATATAATATGCAGGTATTGAAATAACTCGGTTAAAATGGGAATAACATATAAAGCAATAATCAGAGATAAGGGAATTTTACCTGTACCTTTCCAAATAGCTGTTTGCAAAAATAATAAAGCATAAAGCCAACAAAAATCTGGCAGAGAGCCAATGATAAAACTCAATATTTTCGATGACCCGATATTAAGTGCATTAAAATTCCAACCTATAAATTTTTCAGCAATAGTAGGCTCTGTTCTTAAAAGTAAATACACTAAACTACCTATTGCTAAAGGAAATACACAATGCTTACATAGAAAAGCAATTCGTTTGTTATTGATTTTTTCCTCCTCCTTTGTTGAAATTGTTTTCATATTTTGCACAGTGAAAAACAAATATAGATAATTTTTTTAAAATTTACCAAAAATACATTTTATACTTTTCCTTTGCTTAAATTTATTTTGTGAAAAAAACTTACAGCAAATGGATTTTATTTGTAGTGCTATGTTTAATATGGGGTAGTTCGTTTATGTTGATGAAATGGGGCATGTTTGATAAAGACAACAACCCTACTCTTTCTG
>JAIXLB010000055.1 GCA_026931905.1 Chitinophagales bacterium | reverse complement strand
GGTATAGAAAGTATATTTCTTAAGAGAGTCAATAAAAATTTTATTTAAACTAAATCCATTATGAATAGCTGTAATTATACTTAACTTAGGTAGCATAAAAAGGTGTAATTGTGCGGAAAAATAACAGGTTTAACATAAAACTGGTGTATTAAGTTTGCTATACAAAAATAAATAAAAACAATATTGAGCCGAGATTATTTTATTTTGCCAAATCAATAGTTAATTTATTTAGAAGTACTTTGCAGTTGTAAAATAAAATAGATACATGAAAATATTTTTTAGGTTACTAAAATTTTCAAAACCCTATCATCATTATATTCCAGAATACATTGTTTATATTGTATTATATATTGTATTTGGGTTATTAAACTTTTCTTTATTAGCTCCTTTATTAGATGTATTGTTTAACAACAACTTTCCTATTGTTGAAAAAGCTCCTGTTTTTTCATTTAGTGCAGATTATTTTAAAGATTATTTTTATTTTATCATTAATAAATACATTGAAAGTAGTGGAAAATTTGGAGTTTTAATTTATGTATGTGCCATCATATTTATTTCAATTCTTTTAAAAAATTTGTTTGGTTATTTAAGCCAACGTGTTCTTACAAGAATGAGGGTAAATCTTTTAAGAAAATTAAGAGCACAACTTTTTTATCAATACAGCCATCAATCGCTTTCATTTTTTCATAAAGAAAAAAAAGGAGATTTACTTTCTACATTAAGCAATGATGTAGTAGAAATTGAAAATTCTGTTGTAGGTTCTATTCAAACCATTTTCAGAGAGCCTTTTGTTATTATTTCTACTTTTGCAATGCTTTTTTATTTATCACCACAACTTACTCTTTTTACACTTATATTGTTTCCAATTTCTGGCTTTGCAATTTCAAATATTACAAGAAGATTGAGAAAAAAAGCAAATTACAGCCAACATTTAATTGGCGTAATTTTAAATATAGCAGAAGAAGCCATTGGAGGTATCAGAATTATAAAAGGATTTGGAGCAGAAAAAGCAGTTACTCAAAAATTTGATGACGCTAATAAATCATTAACCAAAACCTTAAAATCAATTACCAATCAAAGAGAGTTAGCTTCTCCTATTTCAGAAGTATTGGGAGTTACAGTTGTTTTAATAATTATAGCATTTGGAGGTTATTTAATATTGGGGGGCAATAGCACAATTTCTGCCTCTGTTTTTATTGCCTATATAGCCTTTTATTTTCAAATAATTAACCCAGCAAAAAATACAGTTAATGCTTTTGCTATGTTACAACGAGGGCTTTCTTCTGGCGAAAGAGTTTTAAGAATTATAGATATGGAACAAGAAATTATTGAAGCCGAAAATCCTATTTCTAAAAATAATTTTACAGATAAAATTAAGCTGCAAAATGTATCTTTTGCTTATAACGATGCTGCTGTTTTACAAAACATAAATTTAGAAATAGCCAAAGGAAAAACCATAGCATTGGTAGGCGAAAGTGGTGCAGGAAAAAGTACAATAGCCGATTTAATTCCTCGATTTTACGACGTAACTTCTGGAGCATTATTAATAGATGATATAAACATAAAAGACTTATCCATAAAGGATTTGAGAGCTTTAATAGCCATTGTATCGCAAGAAGCAATTTTGTTTAACGATTCGGTTTTAAACAACATAGTTTTTGGAAGCGAACTTGTAGATAAAGATGCAGCAATAGAAGCTGCTAAAATTGCTAATGCTCATGAGTTTATTACACAATTAGAAAATGGTTATGATACCAATATTGGCGATAGGGGCACACGTTTAAGTGGTGGTCAAAAACAAAGATTAACCATAGCAAGAGCTGTATATAAAAATGCTCCAATTTTAATTTTAGATGAAGCCACCAGTGCCTTAGATACAGAAAGTGAAAAATTGGTTCAAGATGCTATTGATAAGATGATGAAAAACAGAACTTGCTTAATAATAGCACACAGACTTAGTACAGTAAAACATGCAGACGAAATTATTGTACTACAAAAAGGTCAAATTATAGAACGTGGCAAACATGAAGAACTCATTTCCAAAAATGGCATGTACAGCCACTTGGTAAAAATGCAAGAATTGAAATAAAAAACATAATATCTTTAGAAATTAATTGCTATACTTTTTACAAATTCGTTCAGATTTGATAAAATAATTTATGCACCTTAATCTTCAAACATTTAAAACAAGAACCTTATCTGCATTCATTTTTGCAGCCATCATGTTATTGGGTTTGTTTGTAAATCAATGGACATATTTTTTATTGTTTGCAGTAATTCATTTAGGGTGCTGGCTGGAGTATCAAAAATTAGTAGCATTGGTTGATACTGCTTATAAAAATATAACGCCATTTCATAAATATGGTGTAATAATTATGGGCTTTGGCTTTATGCTTTGGACGCTGAATGCAAGTTTTGCCATAGGTAATTTTAATTTTCAAGTTTTAGGAATGGGTATTGTAGTTGTGTTTGCAATAGTATTGCCCATTACAGAAATTTTATTTAGTAAAAAACCCGATCCTAAATTGGTTTTATTTTCATTATTGGGTTTGTTATATATTTCATTAAGTATTGGGTTAATAATGGATTTGTACGAAACCAATATGCTTCAAACCCTTTTCCCAAAAGGCATTATTCCCATTTTTATCATTTTATGTATGTGGGTAAATGATACTATGGCATACATCGTTGGTTCAATTATTGGCAAAACTCCTTTTTCAAAAATTTCACCTAAAAAAACTTGGGAAGGAACTATTGGTGGAATTATTTTATGTACAGTTGTTATAGGTTTTGCAATGTATTATTTTATCACTGAAAATTACAACATAACAGTTGCTGAAGTTATGAAAACACATTGGTTTGTAATTGCAGCAATTGCAGCAATTACAGGCACTTTGGGCGATTTAATAGAAAGCAAATTAAAAAGATTAGCAGGTGTAAAAGATAGTGGCAAAGTTCTTCCAGGGCATGGTGGTTTTTTAGACAGATTTGATTCTTTGTTAATTGCTGTTCCTTTTGTTTGGTTGTATATTAAATTGTTTTTGTAATTACCAAACACTGTTTCTATTATTATATTTGCCACATGCAATTACCCTCTGTTTTATTAGAAAATGCAGTAGCAGAATTTTCCAAACTCCCTAGTATAGGTAAAAAAACTGCTCTAAGATTGGTTTTACATTTATTGAAAAAAGAAGAAAACGAAGTAAAACATTTTGGGGAAACCATTGTTACCATGCGTAGCAATATTAAGTTTTGTAAACGCTGTCATAACATTAGTGATGGAGATATTTGTAGCATTTGTAGCAATAGTACGCGTAAGCAAAATATTATTTGTGTAGTAGAAAATATTAGAGATGTTATTGCAATAGAAAGCACACAACAATTCAATGGCACTTATCATATATTAGATGGCATTATTTCTCCATTAGATGGCATTGGTCCTGATAAATTAAACATTGAATCTTTAGTTACCAGAGTTGAAACAGAACAAACAGAAGAATTAATTTTTGCCCTTTCTCCAAATATTCAAGGCGATACAACTATTTATTACATTCAAAAAAAACTTACCAATACTTCTTGTAAAATAACAACTATTGCAAGGGGTATTGCTTTTGGTGGAGAATTGGAATATGCAGATGAAATGACTTTAGCCAAGAGCTTACAAAACCGTTTACCTATACAACAATATGTAAGCTAAAATATTTTTTCTTATAAAATAAAGCCCAATAATAAACAAGCCATAACAATAAATGGTGCTCGTATTTTAGAATATTCAAGAACTAAAAAAGTAGCTACAATTACACCAATATCCAATCCAAAATTTCTGATAGAGTGTTGTACATCTGTATATAAAATATCTTTTGTAAGGTAAAAAAATGCACCAACCATAATACCCACAACTGCTGCATTAATACCCTCCAACGACCTAAAAATTACTGCATACTTTTTTAAATTATGCCATACAGGAAAGAAAAATAAAACCAATAAAGCGCTGGGCAAAAAAATACCAATAACACCCAAAGCACAGCCCAAAACATGCCATTCAAAACTTTCATTTCGCATAAGCATACCTCCTGTAAAAGAGGCAATGCTAAACACAGGACCCGGTATTGCTCTTACTAAACCAGAGCCTGTTAAAAACTCTTCTTTCGTCATTTTTAAAACATCTCTTTTGGTTTCTATTGCTTTTTTAGTTTGAGGTCTTACAACATATTGCTCATACATCATAGGCATTAAAACATCTCCACCACCAAATACAAGGCTACCAAAACGATAATGGTTTTCGAAAAGATTAATGGCTTTTCTGTTATGCCAATTTTGCCTTGTTGCTGTTTCAGATAAATAACCCGCTACTGCAAACAGCAATAAAAAAATAAAAATATTTGCCCATTTAATTTTTTGAGGAGTTGTTGCTTTTTGAGGAATTCTTTTATCACTAAAATTTGTTGCAATGCCGCCTGCAATAATTAATATAGGAAAAACCCAAGGCGTTTTAAAAGCAAAAAATGTAATGAAAGATGTAATAATTAAAATAATCCTTGTGATGGTATTTGTAACAGAAATTTTATACAGTTTTAATGCAGAAAAAGCAATAAAACCAATAGCCATAGGCTGTACAAATCTTAACCATTGTGTATTGATAGATTTTGTATCGAAATAATTTAATAAAAAAGATAAAGCACCCATTAAAAAACTTGCAGGCAAAATCCAAATTAATAATGTAATTAAAGCCAAAGAAATGCCTCCTCGTTTATAACCAATTAATGTTACAGTTTGTGTAGATGAGGCTCCGGGAATCATGTTACAAAAACTCAACAAATCCAATAACTCTTTTTCCGTAACATCTTTTCTTTGGGTAACAAACGTTTTCAGCATCATTCCATAATGTCCTTGAGGACCACCAAATGCAGTGATACTGTATAAAAAAACAGCTTTCAAAAATGGTATATGTCTAATGAGTACCACTTGCAGTTAGTTAATTAAAACAAAAAAGTGTTACAAGATAAAAATAAAATTAAAGGTATGCCAAAATATTTTGTTGGCTTTCGTTCAGTAGCACTATACTTGCTTACACCTTACCTTTGTTTATTCAATAAGTAAATAAAAATGCAATTAGCCGATTTATATAATAAAGCCTTAGAGTTTCAATTTTTAAGTATTGAAGAAGGAATGTTTCTGTTTGAACATGCACCCTTAACAGAACTTATGTTTGTTGCCAATGAAATGAAAAAACACCATGCACCTCATGGAAAAGTTACTTGGCAAATTGATAGAAATGTAAACACAACCAATGTGTGTATTGCTAATTGCAAGTTTTGTAATTTTTACAGAATACCAGGGCACAAAGAATCTTACATTACAGATATTTCAACCTACAGAAAAAAAATTCAGGAAACCATTAAATACGGAGGCGATCAATTATTGTTGCAAGGTGGTCATCATCCAAAACTTGGATTGGATTTTTATACCAATATTTTTCGTCAAATAAAACAAGAATTTCCTACTATTAAATTACATGCTTTAGGTCCACCAGAAGTTGCACACATTACTAAATTAGAAAAAAGCACACATCGTGAAGTTTTAAAAGCCTTACATGAAGCAGGTTTAGACAGCTTACCTGGTGCTGGTGCAGAAATTTTAGTTGATAGAGTAAGAAGATTAATTAGTAAAGGAAAGTGTGGTTCAGACGAATGGCTTGCTATTATGCACGAAGCACATTTGCAAAATATTACCACCAGTGCTACCATGATGTTTGGGCATGTAGAAACGATTGAAGAAAGATTTATTCACTTAACAAGAATAAGAGAAGTACAAGCTGCCAAGCCAGCAAATACAAAAGGATTTTTAGCTTTTATTCCTTGGACTTTTCAAGATGTGGATACTTTATTAGCCAAAATTCGTGGTGTACATAACCTCACAACTGCAGAGGAATACATAAAAATGTTAGCCATCAGTAGAATAATGTTGCCCAATATTAAAAACCTTCAAGCAAGTTGGCTAACGGTTGGTAAAGAAACTGCACAAATTTGTTTACATGGAGGAGCCAATGATTTTGGCAGTATTATGTTGGAAGAAAATGTTGTAAGTGCTGCAGGTGCTAACCATTGGTTTACTTACAAAACCATTCAAAATGCTATAACAGAAGCAGGTTTTGAACCACAATTACGCAATCAACAATACGAATGGAGAGACCTTCCTGAAAATATAGAAGAGCAGGTTGTAGCCCAATAAAAAATATTTTACAAAAAGTTGTAACAATTTTTCCTTTACATCGTATAACATACAAATAAAAACTTACACTACTGTTTTATGACAGAAAGAGATTACAATAATTGTGTTACTCAATATGCAGATAATGTATATAGATTTATTGTAAAAAATTTAAAACACGAAGAAGATGCAAAAGATATTGTGCAAACCGCATTTGAAAAATTATGGAAAAACAGGGTAACAGTAGAAAACGAAAAAAGCAAATCTTATTTATTTACTGTGGCTTATCACCAAATGATAGACCATATTAGAAAAACAAAAAGAATACAATTAAAAGATACATTTAAAGAAGAAATACAAATAGACTATCAAAAAAACAAGTTTGCAGCAAATACAATTCATGAAGCATTAAACCAACTAAATGAAACACAAAAAAGTTTAATAATGCTTAAAGATTATGAAGGATATAGTTACGAAGAAATAGGACAAATAATGAACTTAAACAACAGTCAGGTAAAAGTGTATTTACATAGAGCCAGATTGATTTTGAGAGATTATTTAGTAACATCAGAAAATGTATTGTAAAAATTATTTTTAAAAAGCAATGAATATCAACAGAAATAATTATGAAGAATTTTTGTTACTGTATTTGGATAATGAACTAAACTCTCATCAACTAAATGCAGTAGAAATTTTTTTGCAACAAAACCCCGATTTGCAACAGGAGTTTTTTTTGTTGCAAGAAACAAAATTGCTTAACGAACCTATTTCAAATTTTAATAAAACATCATTATATAAATCTACTGTTGCTACAATTCATCAAAATAATTATCAAGAGCAATTTTTATTATACAACGATAATGAATTACTGGAAAATGAAAAACAAGCTGTAAAAGAATTTATTGGTCAAAACGCTTGGGCTGAAAATGAATTTTTAACCCTGCAAAAAACTATTCTTAAACAAGAAAAAATTATTTGCCCCAACAAACACAGTTTATACAAAAAAGAAAGGAAGCCCGTAATAGTTATTTGGATGAAACGCTTAACCGTTGCGGCTTCTATTATTTTATTGGCAATTACTGCTTGGAAATTCAGCAATAAAAATATTGTTACAAATACAGATACGGCAGCCATAAATAATAAAAACAATTCAAAAAATAATTCAACAGTTGTAACCAATAACAACAACCAATCGTATAATATAAATACCGAAGAAGAAAAACCACAACCAACAGTTATAGAAAATAAAAACTTAGTTACAGTTGCAAAAAAACAACAAGCAATAAAAACAAACACAACAGTAAACACCACTAACAACAATACAATTACAGACAACAATAGCACAACAGCTTATTACGAAACAAAACAAAACATTGTTGAGGTGCAAGAAAAAGAAATGAGCATGGTGGTTGCAGCAAATAAAATTATTAAAACAACCAATAATAATTTTTCAAATTTACTGGCACAAAACAACAACGCAACTACAACAATATTAACCAACCAACAACCAACCATTAAATATTTAGACATTACAGAAGATGAAGTAAACAATGAAAAAGACAAAGTAGAAATAGGCAACTTAAACATCAACAAAAGCAAGCTAAATAAAGTATTTAAAAAAGCAAAAAACATTTTTAAAAAAGACAGCGACTCTTATAAAGATGAAACATCTGTTGCTACATTATAAATAAACCCCCTCAAAATTTAAAGAATAAAACAATGAAAAAAAATTTACTATCAGCAGCTTTTTTATTTGCTGCTCTGCAAGGCTTTTCACAAAACGACACAACAGTAACAACCAATACAGATACTATAAAAGCAGGCAATTTTACTATTATTAAAAAGGCTGGAAAAGCTGGTACAAAGGGAAAAAATGGTGTTTCGTTTAGCTGGAAAAAAAATGAGAACAATAAAAATCCAAACATTAAAACCAATTGGTTTGTGCTGGATTTGGGCTTTACCAATTACATAGATAAAACTGATTATACCTTTGCTCAAGCAGGTAATTATGTAAGAACTTTAAATGCTGCTGCTGGTGCTGTTACAGAACAAAGTTTGCGTTTAAAAACAGGAAAAAGCTCCAATGTAAACCTTTGGATTTTTATGCAAAAATTAAACGTAAGCAAAAATATTTTAAACCTTAAATATGGTTTAGGGTTAGAAATGTACAATTTTCGTTTTGATAGAAGCCCAAGCTATAGAAAAGATCCTAACCCTTTTATTTTTAATGATAGCATTGGGTTTTCAAAAAATAAATTATATGCTGGTTACTTAACCATTCCATTTATGCTAAATATTAATACCAACCCTAAAGCAAAAAATGCTTTTAGTTTTAGTGCAGGTATAAGTGCAGGTTATTTAATAAGTAGTAGAAACAAGCAAGTAAGCGATATAAGAGGTAAAATAAAATACAAAGGCGATTTTGATCTACAACCTTTTCGTGTAGCACTTGTAGGCGATATTGGTATTGGTCCAATACGTGTTTATGGAAGTTATAGTTTAAATGCTTTACACAAAGAATCTACAAGATTAAATCAATACCCTTATGCAATAGGAATAAGATTAAGCAGTTGGTAAAAATTAGTGTTTTTGGTTTTTAATCTTTTATAAAAATAAAAGCGTATCAAAATTGATATGCTTTTTTTGTCATCCTGATCGAAGCGAAGGATCTCCTGATGGTTTGTACTCATGCACAAACAGTTTCTTCGCTTCGCTCTGAATGACACAATTCTTTTTTTCTTCATTTCATTCAGAATGACAGAGTTTTTTTTGTAACCTTTCTTTTTAATGCCTACTCTACTTTTTCATAAACCATTTAAAATTAAAATAAAAATGAAAAAGTTAACAATTATACTTGCTTTATTCTTGGCAACATTTGCAACAAATGCACAAAAAATGAATCATGGAGAAATGAAAACTACCTCCACTACAGATTTTACTAAATTGATGAAAAACCCTAAAGTTCTTGCTCTTAATAATGCAATGAGAGATTTATGGAACGCCCACATGTATTGGACCTTAATTACGGTTGATGCTTATTTTAATGATCCTAAAGGGCTAAACGCTAAGCTTGCTCGTTTATTACAAAACCAAAAAGATATTGGTAACGCTATTAAACCGTTTTATGGCAATGCAGCAGGCGATCAATTAGCAAAATTACTTACTGAACATATAGAAGGTGCAGTGCCTGTATTAAAAGCCGCTAAAGAAAATAATAAAGAAGCATTGGATAAAGCTGTAAAAGATTGGTATGCAAATGCAAAAGAAATAGGTAGTTTTCTTGCGGCAGCAAACCCTAAAAACTGGACTGCCAAAGAAACACAAGGTGCTTTAGAAATGCACATTACACACACTATTGCTTATTCTGTAAGCATTTTAAAAGGAGATTATACACAATCTTTTGGTGGTTTTGAAGAAGCCTTACACCACATGGTTCACTTAGCAGATATTCTTACAGAAGGAATTGCAAAACAGTTTCCAGATAAGTTTTAGTTTTAGTGTTTTCCCCTGTAAAACCCTCGTTTAAAAATGGGGGTTTTTTATAGAAAATTTTGTACTTTCAAAATATCTGAAATATTTTAAAAAATCTTGTAACTTTTTGTATTTCATTTACTCTATTAACCAAGAAGCACTAAATTTTATGAACCAGTTTGAACAAATGTCTGAAACAGAAATTATTGAACGTATTTTAAAAGGTGAAAAACAACTGTACGAAATTATTGTTAGACGTTTTAACCCTTATTTATACAAAATTGGCAGATCTTATAATTACAATCATGAAGATACAGAAGATTTAATGCAAGACGCTTATGTAGATACTTTTAAAAGTTTATCTCAATTTCAAGGTCGTGCAAGCTTTAAAACATGGATTAGCCGAATAATGCTTAACAACTGTTTCAGAAAAAAAGAAAAATCAAGTTATAAAAACGAAATTATGAAAGACATTAATGAAACGGCAAAGCCTATTTTTCAAAGTTCAGACAATGAAACCAATAGGGTTGTTCAAAAACGTGAGTTAGGAAACATTTTAGAAACAGCTATTAGCAATCTTGCAGAAGATTATCGTTTGGTTTTTTCTTTAAGAGAAATAAATGGCATGAGTGTTGCTGAAACTGCAGAGCTTTTAAGTATCAGCGAGGCTAATGTAAAAGTAAGGCTTAATCGCTCTAAAACCATGTTACAAAACATTATTAAAAAATCTTACGCCCCTGCTGAACTTTTTGAATATCATGCCGTGTATTGTAATGCAATGACAGATAAAGTAATGAATATTATTAATCAACTATAATAAAACAAAAATGAACGGAATAGTAAATAACTTAAATGGAATTAATGTTAATGGAAAAACAAATAAAAAACACATCGACACTCCTTTAATAGAAACTGCTTTTAAATTAAGCGATGAAGAAAAAATAGAAAGAATAGAATTTCTTTTTGCAGAAATAATGGACACTTTGGGGTTGGATTTAAGCGATGATAGTTTAAAAAACACCCCTCATAGAGTAGCTAAAATGTTTGTAAAAGAATCTTTCAGTGGTTTAAATCCTGAAAACAAACCAACAATTAGTTTATTTGATAACAAATACGGCTATCACAATATGTTGGTAGAAAAAGATATTACACTTTACTCCAATTGTGAACACCATTTTGTACCAATTATTGGCAAGGCACATGTTGCTTATATACCTCATAATAAAGTTATTGGTTTATCAAAAATTAATAGATTAGTACAGTATTATGCCAAACGCCCACAGGTACAAGAAAGATTAACTATTCAAATTACCGAAGCATTAAAAGAAATTTTACACCACGATGATGTTGCTGTTGTTATTGAAGCAGATCATTTATGTGTTGCTTCAAGAGGCATAAAAGATACCAACAGTTTTACTGTAACATCTAATTTTTCTGGAAAATTTCAAGAAGAAAAATACCAACAAGAATTTTTATCGTATATTCATAATAAAAAATAAACAGCATTATGGCACATATCGTTAAAATTAAATCTATTCAACATCTTACACACGATGTTCTAAAAATTGTTTTAGAAAAACCAGATGGAATAAGCTATCATCCTGGTCAGGCTTGTGATTTTGCAATTAATAAACTGGGTTGGCAGGATAAATGGCGAACTTTTACTTTTACTTCGCTTCCTGAAGATAATTTTATTGAGTTCAATATTAAAACATATCCTTCGCACAATGGTGTTACCAACGAATTAATTACAGCAAAACCTGGCGATGAAATTTTAATAGGCGATGTGTATGGTGATATTGCTTATAAAGGAGAAGGAATTTTTATTGCTGGTGGTGCAGGCATTACTCCTTTTACTGCTATTTTAAAACACTTACAAAAGCACCATCAAATTGGTGATAGTAAATTAATATTTGCCAATAAAACCAAAGTAGATATTATTATGGAAGATTATTTTAAAAGCCTTTTAGGCAATAATTTTATCAACGTTTTATCTGATGAAAAAGTAGATGGTTATGAACACGGTTTTGTAACAGCCGAAATTATTAAAAATCAAATAAACAATCACCAATATTTTTATTTATGTGCACCTCCACCTATGATGAATGCAGTTGAAAAACATCTTGAAAGTTTGGGTATTAATAAAGAATTTATAGTAAAAGAGGGTTTTTAGTATTGTATTGCAGCAATAAAAGCACTTTACGGCGAATTGTTAATTTAGTATAAAAGAAATTCACGATTTTTCTTATTTTATTTATATTAATTTTAGGTCCATTTATTTTTTTATTTCTTTTTAAACTTACTTTCATACAATTCAATCCATTGTTTTACTGTCATTTTTTTCATTAATTCACCAATAAGGATAAAAGGAATTTCTTCTAAATTTTTAAACCGAATACAGCTTTTACCCATGTCTAATTTTTGTTTACTGTGTTTGGGATATTCATCTAAAAACCATTTTAATAAATTAGCATCTGCATATATGCCCATGTGATAAAAATTAATTGAATTTTTTTGAGAAGCAATTCCTGCAAAAGGCAGTGGCTCTGAAGGTTTACAATGATAACCAGCCGAGTAAATACTATGCGGAACAACATAACCCAATCCTCCATAACTTATAGATGCCTCAAACCCTTTAGGTAAATGCTTTACAATTGTATTATGTAGCCTTGTAAATGCTTCTTTTCTTTCTGGAGGTATGTTTGCTAAAATTTCTTCTACTGTTATTCCTTTTGCTTTCATGTTTTTGAAATTTTTGGGGTTAGTTCTTTTTGTTTTTTCCTTTTAATAGCGTTATCAGCTTTTGTTGGTGTACTAATATTTTTAAGCGTTGCCTGCTTAAAGAAATATGTGCTTGTTTTTTTTCATTATCATCTAATCCGTTTTTATAAATGGATATAATGTGTTGATAGGTTAAAATACCGGAAATCGTTTCTTCGTTTACTACTGGTAATAAATCTACATTTTCTTTTGCCATGATTTCTACTGCATCTCTAAGGGTTTGAGATGGACTAATGAATAAATTATTTCTTTTTACAATTGAGCCTATTTCTTTTTCTGGATTTTGATGTGCTCCATACAAACTTGAAGAGCTTACTAATCCTTTATAATTTCCATCTTTGTCAGATATAATTATAAAATTGCTTTTTAAATCTGGTTCATTGTTTAACCAGCTTCTAACTTCATTAATTTTCATAGTATCGCAAATAGCCAAACTATTGTTGCTTATCACTTGCCCCACTGTTGTTTTTTGAAGTATATCGCTTTCATAAGAATGTGGCGTAAAAACCCCTCTTCTTGATATCTTTTCGGTCATGATTGTATTATCCATCAAAAAGTAAGAGACAATGTATGATGAAGTACAGGTTGCCAATAAGGGTAGCAATGCACCAGATTGTCCTGTTGTTTCTAATGCAAAAACAATTGAGGTTAAAAACGCTCTTGATGCACCTGCAAACATTGCAGACATTCCTACTAAAGCTGCTAATTGAATATTAATACCAATATTTGGAAACCAATACATGCCAATGCTTCCCAATAAAGCACCTATTGCTCCTCCAATAGTAAGCAATGGAGCAAGCGTTCCTCCAGATGTTCCACTTCCTAATGATATTGCCCAAGAAAGAAACTTAAACACACAAAGTAATAAAACAGCCTGAATTGTCATTGTGCCAGATAGTAAATCAATTATATTGTTATAACCTACTCCTAATGTTTTAGGAGAAAAATAACCAATAATACCAACAGCCAAACCACCTAATGCTGGCCACCAAGCCCAATGAATTGGAAGCCTTTCAAACATATCTTCTATCCAATAAACAATTTTTGTAACTATAACAGATAACAAACCAATTACTATTCCCATAATTCCATAAAAAAAGAGTGCAGCGTTTGCCGCAACTTCTATTATATTTTCTATAGGAAAAACTACACTATCCTCAAAAAGCAAATGATGCCCCGCTGCCCCTGTTATGCAAGCTAATGCAACGGGTATAAATGAACGTGGCGAAAACTCAAACAGCAATAATTCTATAGCCAAAAGAATGGCAGCAATGGGGCTACCAAAAATAGCAGCCATACCTGCTGTTGCTCCTGCTGCTAATAATATTTTTCTTTCGTTGGGTGTTATTTTAATTATTTGTCCAAGCGTTGAACCAAGTGCCCCTCCTGTTGAAATGATTGGACCCTCTGCACCAAATGGTCCTCCTGTTCCTATAGATATGGCTGATGCTATTGGTTTTAAATATGTAATTGATGGTTTTATTTTACTTTGGTTGGTTAAAATTTGTTCCATTGCTTCTGGTATTCCATGTCCTCTTATCGCTTTTGAACCATATTTAGCCATTAACCCAACAATTAACCCTCCTATTACTGGAATTACAATCACATATATTCCTAAATTATTATTTGAGGGGCTGGTGTTTTCAATTGATAGGTTTCCGTAGAATGAAAGATTTGTTATAAGGTTTATTAAATAAACCAATAACTTGGCAATAAAACTTATTCCTATTGCAATTAAAATAGCTATCAGCGATAGTTGTAATAGCCTTTTTTTATTGTATTTCTTTTTAAATGCCCTTTGTTCGTTTTCCAATGTAGTATCAAGTAAAATGGAAACGGGAATTTCATTATTTAGCATAATTATTTTATTGAACCACCAACAGGTGTATCATCTTCCCATATACACCATTAAAATTTGTACATCGCTGGGGTTTACACCACTTATTCTGCTTGCCTGACCTAAAGTTCTTGGTCTTATTTTTTTAAACTTTTGTAAGGCTTCGTTTGAAATAGCTGCAACTTTATCATAATCAAAAGTATCCGGAATAATCAATTCTTCCATTTGGCTCATTCTTTCTACCAATTCTTTTTCTTTTTCAATATATCTTTCATATTTTACTTGTATTTCTGCCTGTTCTATAATTTCATGATCTTCTTCTCCAAACTCTTTGTTTAATTCATTAGAGTATTGCAACATTTCATCTAAGCTTACGCTTGGTCTTAGTACCAGTTTTGATGCTTTTTGCTTTTCTGTTATTGGAGTTGAGTTTATTGTTTCAAAATAGGGATTTATTTCGAAAGGATTAATAACTGTTTGATTTATAGTTGATATTATATTATTAATTTTATTTCTTTTATATAAAACCCTATCCATTCTTTCTTGAGAAGCCAAGCCAATTTTATAGCTTAATTTGGTTAATCTTAAATCTGCATTATCTTGTCTTAGCAGGGTTCTAAATTCTGCTCTACTGGTAAACATTCTATAAGGTTCATTTGTTCCTTTACTTATTAAATCATCTATCAAAACACCAATATAAGCTTCGCTTCTTTTCAAAATAAGTGGCTCTAAGTTTCTTATTTTTTGGTGTGCATTTATTCCTGCAATAATTCCCTGGCAAGCAGCTTCTTCATAACCTGTTGTTCCGTTTATTTGCCCTGCAAAGAATAAATTATCAATTATTTTTGTTTCTAAGCTATGTTTAAGTTGTGTTGGTGGAAAATAATCGTATTCTATGGCATATCCTGGTCTAAATATTTTACAATTTTCAAACCCAGGAACCATTTTTAGGGCTTTTATTTGCACCTCTTCTGGTAAAGAGGTAGAAAATCCGTTTACATAAATTTCTACCGTATTCCATCCTTCTGGTTCTACAAATAATTGATGTCTGTCTCTATCGGCAAAACGATTTATTTTATCTTCAATACTTGGGCAATATCTTGGACCAACACCTTCAATTCTTCCTTGATACATGGGGCTTCTGTCAAAGCCTGTTTTTAATATTTCATGAACTTCTGTGTTGGTATAGGTAATATGACAACCTCTCTGTTGTTCTGGTTTTATTTTTTCTATGTTTAAAAAGGAAAAGCCCGATATTTCTTCATCACCTTTTTGAACTTCCATTTTACTATAATCCAAGCTTCTTCCATCTACTCTTGGTGGGGTTCCTGTTTTTAGCCTATCGCTTATGAAACCAACTTCTACTAATTGTTCAGTAATGCCTGTAGCTGCATTTTCAGCAATTCTTCCTCCGCCTAATTGTTTTTCTCCTATATGTATTATGCCATTTAAAAAAGTACCACTTGTAATTACTACAGAAGAAGCATAAATTTCGTGTCCCATTCCTGTAAGTACACCTATAACTGTATTATTTTTTATAATCAGGCTTTTTACCATGTCCTGATAAAAATCAACATTTGGGGTGTTTTCAAGCATTTCTCTCCAAGTAGAGGAAAATAACATTCTATCGTTTTGGGTTCTTGGACTCCACATAGCAGGTCCTTTACTTCTGTTTAGCATTCTAAATTGTATCATACTTTTATCAGATACAATTCCACTATAGCCGCCCAAAGCATCTATTTCTCTTAAAATTTGCCCCTTAGCTATACCACCCATTGCAGGATTACAACTCATTTGGGCAATAGTTTGCATATTCATGGTTATTAGCAAAACCTTGCTACCTAAATTCGCTGCTGCTGCTGCTGCTTCACAGCCTGCATGTCCACCACCTGCTACAATTACATCATAATTTAAAAACATGGGGCAAAGATAAATAAAGCGGGTTTTACTGCTTAATAAATTAACAAGTTGAGATAAAAAACAAATGTTTCACATGAAACATTATAGGGTAATGTGATTCGTGGAACATATTAGGGGTTGATTGTTTTTCTGAATTGTGCTAAATATTTGTTTTCTGCATTTCGCATAAGTAAAACATCTTTTTGTTGCTTATCTTTAAAGCCACACAAATGCAGTGCTCCATGAAAAACAACCCTTTCAATTTCTGTAAAAAATGCAGTACCCAACTGCTTTGCATTGTCTTTAACCCTATCAATACTTATGTATGCTTCGGCTTCTATGGGTTCGTTTTTTGAAGAATAAGAAAAGGTAATGATATCTGTATAATAATCATGATTTAAAAACTGTTGATTAATGTTCAGCAAAAACTCATCTGAACAAAATATGTAAGTAATATTATTTAACCCCTTTTTTTCTTTTTTAAAAAGTAATTCAATAAAGTTTTTTAGCTGGGTTTTATGAAGATAATTAAGTTTTCTATCTGCATAGCTAAAAACTACTTTTAAAGATTTGCCTTGTTTAAAATTCATTTTATAATTTTATTGGTTTATATATATAAATTTGATTTAAAACATTTTATATTGTTTTTTTTTCAAAAATTGGCTCTCTATCTATTTAAAAAATAATTGTTGTTTTTATAATTATAGTACAAAATTAAACGAATATCATTATTTGAAAATTTTGTAAACCCAAAAAGAGGCTTTTCTTTGCACATGGCTCAAGAAAAAATTGTTATAATAACCGCCCCTTCTGGTGCAGGTAAAACTTCTATCACAAAATATTTATTAGAGAATTACTCTCAATTAGCCTTTTCTATTTCTGCTGCAACAAGACAGCCCAGAAGTGGAGAAAAAAACGGTATAGATTATTATTTTATTACGGCAGATGATTTTAAAAAGAAAATTAGCGAAAATGCTTTTGCCGAATGGGAAATGGTATATGAAGGAAAATATTATGGTACATTAAAAACAGAGCTGGAAAGAATTTGGAAAGAAAACAAAATTCCTGTTTTAGATGTAGATGTGAAAGGGGCTATTCATATTCAACAACAATATCCCAACAATACTTTGTCCTTATTTATACAACCTCCCAGTATTAATGCTTTAAGAGAAAGATTGGAAAGCAGAGGAACGGAAACTTCAGAAAGTTTAAACACCAGAATTAATAAGGCTGCTTATGAAATTTCTTTTAACCAATTGTTTAGTAAAATTATTATTAATGACAATTTAGATGTGGCTTGCAACGATGCAGCAAAGGTTGTAGAAAATTTTTTATCTCAATCCTGAGTTCCTTTCTTGTCATCCTGAGCGAAGCGAAGGATCTCCTAAAATGCAGTTCTTGGGTTTGGGCAGATTCTTCATTTCATTCAGAATGACAGAGTTTTTTCTTTTTCTTAAAATAACAAAAACAAAAAAGGGAGCAAAATTTTGCTCCCTTTTTATACATTTTTTAATAATTAATACACCTTAAACCTATAATCTTTTATAGTTGCTGCATTGCGTAAAGCACCCATTCCTCTGTATGCAGCATTACGCATTTGTCCTAAAATTTGTTGTTTAATAGTTTCATCGTCTTGCATGGTTGGTGCAGCACCAATTGAATTTACTTTAATAGCTACAACACCACTATTACCTGCAATAGGAGTAGTAACTTTTCCAACCATATCTTTATTAAATGCTGCTCCTGCCACTTTTAAATCATAACCAATATTACCAATTACAGGATTGGCAAAACTTACACTATCTGCATTTTCTACATGTACTGCTGCAGAATTTGCATATTCTTCTAAAGAAGATCCTTTGAATTTATTTTCAATTATTTGTTTTGCTTTTTTCTCGTTACGAATAAATGGTTCTACCTGTGTTCTTGCTGCTGCAACAGATTTTAAGCCAACGTTGTTAATTCCTGTAATAATAGATACTACATAATTGTCGCCAATTTCCATTGGTTCGCTTACATTGTTTACTTTATTTTCATACAACCATCTTACTAAATTTCTTACAGGTTCTTGTTGAAAGTTTGGAATTGAAAAATCATTTTCTTTTACTTCTTGAGCAATCATTACTGGTTTGTTTTGCTTTGATGCTTCATCGTCGAACTGTTGTTTGTTTTTTACATTAGCCGCAAATTGTAAAGCTGCTGTGCTTGCAATATTTATTGTTTCATTGCTTGCTAATATTGGTTTTGCTAAATAAGCAATTTTAACAGCGTCAGAAAAATTCTTTTGGCTTATTACTTCTATATAATGATAGCCTGCATAAGCATCATTCTCAACTTTTACAATAACTTTATCGCCAACTTTACCATAAAAAGTTGCTTCTGCAAATTCTTTACTAATGTTTGAAAATTGTTGCAAAGCAAAATCGTATTCTCCTTTAGTAGCTTTACTTCCACCATCATCACTATATTTTTGCACTAATTGATTAAAATCTGTTCCTGCTTTTGCTAAAGCTTCTACGCTATCAATTCTTTTTTTAGCAACACTATCAGCTAATACAGGATTTCTTTTGTCTTCTGTTTTAACTAAAATATGTCTTACTTTTACGCTATCAGGTAAAGTTCTTTTACCCAACATTTTAGCTATTACAAAATTTCCACCATCTAAATAAGGACCAAATGTGCTGCCATCTGCCAAAGTTTTTATACTATCAGCATTAGGCATTTTTAAATCTTTTTTGGGTAAAAAAGCATCTAAAAAAGGAATTTCAGAACCTACACGGGATAAGTAATTTTGTGTATTTGCTGAGTTTGTAAATTCATTTTTTAATCCTAATACTTGATTATATACTGTAAGAGAATCTGTGTGAGAGGGAGATGTGCTAAATGTTACATAAGCAAAACTTCTTGTTGCTTCTTTTTGTTCAAAACCAGCAGGATGTTTTTTAATATAAGCTGCAATTTCATTATCAGAAATATCTTTTACTGTGCTATCTGAAATAGATGTATAAGGCACAAAAACATAATTTATTTTTGAAATACTGCTATTATCTGCTTTTTGTTTTTCAACTAACCAATTAGGTACATAAGCACTTTGTTGTAATAAAGCATCATATTTTGATCTTAGGGCTTGTTGTTTTATAGGATCTATATAAGCTTGTATTACACCTTGTAAGTTTTCGGCATTTTTTGTTTTTTTAAGTTGAGCAAATGCTTGGCGTGCTTCATCTGCTTTAAATTTACCATTTTCATCTACAAATTGTTGTTCTCTTCTTAATGGTGAATTTTCGCCAAATAAAACATCTGCAACTTCTTTACCAGTAACAGTAATGCCTAACTTATCACATTCCTGTTCTAATAAAATTCTATCTACTTCCATATTCCATAATTGAGGAATAAGACTGTTTCTATCTTGACCATTTTGTGAGTACAAATTCAGTTTTTGGTCAAACTCTCCTAACTCTATTTTTGTACCATTTACTTTACCAATAGCAGATGAAGCAGAAAATGCTCCACTACCTCTACCAACACCATCTTGTAAAATAAAAGCAATTAATGCAACGGCTATAAAGCCAAATAAAAACCATGCACCTTTATCTCTAATTTTTTGAATTACTGACATAATATTATATATGAATTTTAAAGGAACGCAAAAATAGGGGAATATAGGTTTAAAAGTAAAATTTCAAAAGTAAAAACCTAAAAGCAGCCTAACTTTCAAGCCTTTTATAAATATTTTAAAAAAAGGAGGTTTAGAAAAAGAAAAATTGTATCTAAATTTTTTATCCACTTTATAT
>JAIXLB010000094.1 GCA_026931905.1 Chitinophagales bacterium | reverse complement strand
TTTTAGATAAAATTTTTTACAAAAACAAAGATTTTGTTATCAAACATTATTTAATTAAAGAAGAGTTTTCTGAAAATTTTATTTTAAAAACAAAGTTCAATACACAAGTAAAAATAGAAAAAGCATTTGCTCATTTGCCCAACAATTCATTTAATGAAAGAATAAAAAATGGATTATTTGATTTAGTGAGCAATGTAATTTTATTTGAAGTGGAAGGAAGCGATAAACAGCAATTTCATTTTAGATTTAATATAGAAAAAACAACTTCTTTTCAACATTTAGAAAAAATAATTCAACATCAGTTATTAGAGTTGTACAATAATTATTTTTTTGCCAAGCAAAATGAATTTTGGAAAAATCAAGCTTTAGAAAAACTGCCAGTTTTAATAAAAGCAACCAATATGCTAGTTTGTGGCGAAGATTTAGGTTTAGTTCCTTCTTCAGTTGCTAAGGTAATGAATATGTTAAGTATATTAAGCTTAGAAGTACAACGAATGCCAAAAGATTTTTCAAAAAGTTTCTTCAACCCTAATGATGCAAATTATGTAAGTGTAGTAACTCCTTCAACACATGATATGAGTACCATTCGTGGTTGGTGGAAAGAAAATAAAACTACTACACAACTATTTTATAATACTATTTTACAAAAAAATGAAACCGCACCAGAAAATTGTGAAACTTGGATAAGTAAAGAAATTATTACTCAGCATTTATTTTCCCCAGCAATGCTAAGTATTTTTCAACTACAAGATTTATTAGGCATTGATGAAAATGTAAAAAGAAAAAACACAGAAGAAGAAAGAATAAACAATCCTGCAAATGCCCATCATTATTGGTGTTACAGAATGCACTTAACTGTTGAACATTTATTACAGCAAGAAAAATTCAATGCAGAATTAAAAAAAATAATTCAACTCAGCGGAAGATAATTTTTTAGAAAATTATTTTACAATGCTATACCACAAATCAAAACTGCCAAAAACAAGTAGCATTACTCCAAATATTTTTTCCAAAACAACATTTCTTAAACTAATAGCAAGTTTAGCTCCTAAATAAGAGGAAGGAATAGCACTAATGGATAAATATAAAACCACTTGCCAATGTATATGCCCCAAATACCAATGTGCTATTGTGCCAGGAATTGCTAAACCACCAGCAACCAATAAACTACAAGCTAAGGCGTGCTTAGTTGGAATTTTAAAAAATCGTATAAACAAGGGTCCATACAAAATGCCTCCACTATTTGCTAATAAACCAGATAAAAAACCTACTGAAGTTGCTACAGTAAAAATTTTCCAAAAAGGAACACGTGGAGCATTCACAAACTCACGTTCTGCAGGAACAATAAAAAATGAAATGCCCAGCGATAAAACAAAAATTGCTGTTAAAATCATTAAAGATTTACCTCCTACCCATTCGCTAAAAAACGAACCTATTAAAGTAGCAGGAATTCCTATCACAATGCTTAATACAACAATTCGCTTTATAATAAACTTCTCTTTTCTATAAGCCAAAGAAGCTGAAAGCGTTGTAGGTAAAGTAGCAGGCAATGGAGATGCTAAAGCTGCAAATGGATTGATACCTGCAAAAATTTGTAAAGCTGGTGTTGCTATTGCACTTCCTCCTTTTCCTAATAATCCTGAAAGAAAACCAACAATAGCACCAATTAATAAAACAATAGCAATAGACATAAGTATGCAAATGTAAGGAGTGAGAAAAAAAGTTTTTTGTATAGATAAAAGTATAAGCCCTCTGTTATTAAATCATAACCTCAAGCAATAAACTCCCTTAACTTTGCAATCTAAAATTTAAAAACATTGTATCATGAGTTTAGGAACATTTTCATACCCAATGCCAATAAATGAGCCTGTATTAAGTTATGCTCCCAAAAGTGCAGAAAAAATAAAGTTAAAAGCAACCTTAGCAGAGTTGAAAAAAACTGTAATGGATATACCCATGTATATAGGTAACAAAGAAGTAAGAACTAATAAAAAAGTGGCTATTCATCCTCCTCATGAAATAAAACATACACTTGGATATTTTCATGCAGGCGAAGAAAAACATGTACATCAAGCTATTGATGCAGCTTTGGCAGCAAAAGAATCTTGGGCTGCTATGAGTTGGGAAAATCGTGCTGCCATATTTTTAAAAGCGGCTGATTTACTTGCTACAAAATATCGTAGTTATATCAATGGTACTACCATGCTTGGACAAAGTAAAAATGCTTTTCAAGCAGAAATTGATAGTGCTTGTGAGTTAATAGATTTTTTGCGTTTTAATGTTCATTTCCTAAGTGAAATTTATAAACAACAACCAATAAGTGGTGCAGGTATGCACAACAGATTAGAGTGGCGACCATTAGAAGGTTTTGTATTAGCTGTAACGCCTTTCAACTTTACTGCTATTGGAGGTAATTTGCCTACAAGTGCTGCTATGTGTGGTAATGTAGTAGTTTGGAAACCTGCTAATACACAAGTTTATTCTGCACAAATGTTTATGCGTATTTTAAAAGAAGCAGGTTTACCAGATGGCGTAATAAATTTAATTTATGTAGATGGACCAACGATAGGAAAAGTTTGTTTCAATCATAGAGATTTTGCAGGTGTTCATTTTACAGGAAGCACAGGTGTGTTTAATAATATGTGGGAAACCATTGGAAAAAATATGTCAATCTATAAATCTTATCCTCGTATTGTAGGCGAAACAGGAGGAAAAGATTTTGTGCTGGCTCATAAATCTGCCGATGTTGATACTTTAGTTACAGCATTATTAAGAGGTGCTTTTGAATTTCAAGGGCAAAAATGCAGTGCTGCTTCAAGAGCTTATATACCAAGCAATATAGCAGATGAAGTAAGAAAAAAATTAATAGCTGGCGTTAAAAGTATGAAAATGGGAACTACAGAAAACTTTACCAATTTTATTAATGCTGTTATTGATGAAAAAAGTTTTGATAAAATAAAAAGTTATATAGATGCTGCTAAAAAAGATTCTAAAGTAAAAATAATTGCAGGCGGTAAATGCGATAAAAAAGAAGGCTACTTTATTCAGCCAACCATCATAGAAACCTCTAATCCAAAATACATTACCATGTGTGAAGAAATTTTTGGACCAGTACTAACTATTTATGTTTACCCTGCTAACAATTTTGAAAAAACATTAGAATTAGTTGATAGCACAAGCCCTTATGCTTTAACAGGAGCTATAATTGCACAAGATAAACTTGCAGTAGAATTAGCAACCAACAAACTTAGAAATGCTGCTGGTAATTTTTATGTAAATGATAAACCAACTGGTGCAGTTGTTGGGCAACAACCTTTTGGTGGTGCAAGAGCAAGTGGTACAAACGATAAAGCTGGAAGTGCATTAAATTTATATCGTTGGTTAAGTGCAAGAACCATTAAAGAAACGTTTAATCCTCCTACTGATTATAAATATCCTTTCTTACAAGAAGCCTAATCATTTTTCAAAATACAATTTATCAAAGTCGTTTATATATGTAACACCATATTAAACGACTTTTTTTTAACGCCATAAGCAATTTAAAAAAACTATTTTACATCAAAAGGTTTGTTGTATTTTGCACCTCCTAAAAATTTGTATGAAAAATATAGATATTAGAAAAGAACAAGCATTAGAATATCACTCTCAAGGCAAACCTGGAAAAATAGAAGTAGTACCAACCAAAGAAGCCAAAACGCAAAGAGATTTATCATTAGCTTACAGCCCTGGTGTAGCCATTCCTTGTAAGGAAATAGAAAAAAATCCTGAAGATGTTTATAAATACACAGCCAAAGGAAATTTGGTTGGTGTAATAAGTAATGGTACTGCAGTTTTAGGTTTGGGAGATATAGGACCAGAAGCAGGAAAACCAGTAATGGAAGGCAAAGGCGTATTATTTAAAATATTTGCAGATATAGATGTTTTTGATATTGAAATTAATGAAAAAGACCCTGTAAAATTTGTTGAAATTGTAAAAGCATTAGAACCCACATTTGGAGGAATTAATTTAGAAGACATTAAAGCACCTGAATGTTTTTATATAGAACAGGAATTAAAAAAGCAAATGAAAATTCCTGTAATGCATGATGACCAACATGGCACTGCAATTATTAGTGCTGCTGCTTTATTAAATGCCATAGAGCTTCAAAAAAAGAAAATTGATAAAGTAAAAGTTATTGTTAATGGGGCTGGTGCTGCTGCCATTTCTTGCATCAAATTATACATAGCCTTAGGTGTAAAAAAAGAAAATGTAAAAGTATTTGACAGTAAAGGTTTAATTCATACAGGAAGAAAAGATTTGGACGAACAAAAAAAAGAATTTGCTATCAAGAGTGCTGCTATGTCGCTTGAAGAAGGGCTTAAAAATGCTGATGTTTTTATAGGCTTAAGCAAAGGCAATGTTGTAAGTAAAGAAATGATTATAAGCATGGCAAAAAATCCTATTGTTTTTGCTATGGCAAATCCTGACCCTGAAATTAGTTATGAAGATGCAACAGCAGCAAGAAAAGATGTTATTATGGCTACTGGAAGAAGTGATTTCCCTAACCAAGTAAACAATGTTTTAGGCTTTCCATATATTTTTAGAGGAGCATTAGATGTAAGAGCAGTAAGCATAAACGAGGCAATGAAACTTGCTGCTGTAAAGGCTTTGGCAGAAATGGCAAAAACTCCTGTACCCGATATTGTAAACCTTGCTTACAACTTAAAAAATTTATCTTTTGGTCCAGAATATATTATTCCAAAACCAGTAGATCCAAGACTTATATCAACAGTTGCACCAGCAGTAGCAAAAGCTGCTATTGAAAGTGGCGTTGCTAAAAAAACGATTGATAATTGGGAAACTTATGCTTTGGAATTAAACAAACGTTTAGGTTTAGACAATCAATTAATAAGAGCCATTAGCAATAAAGCCAGAAAAGCTCCTAAACGATTGGTATTTGCAGAAGCCGATAATGATAAAATTTTAAAAGCAGCGAGTATCATTTATGATGAAGGTATTGCCTACCCCATTTTATTAGGTACAGAAAAGAAAATAAAACAAATAGCAGCAGAACATCAAATAGATTTAACCGATATTCCAATTATTGACCCAAGAGATGAGCAACATGATAAAAAACGAGAGTTTTACGGCGAATTATTTTTTGCAAAACGCCAAAGAAAAGGTTTCAATCATTATGAGAGTATCAAAATAATGAAAGAAAGAAATCACTTTGGTTGTATGATGGTAGAAACAGGCGATGCAGATGCAATGATTAGTGGATTGAAAAGAAATTATGCCGAAGCCATTAGACCTGCTATACAAACGATTGGTATAGAAGAAGGCGTTAAAAAAATTGCTGGTATGTATTTATTAAGTACACAAAAAGGTCCTATTTTTTTAGCAGATACAACCATTAATTTTAACCCAACAGCAGAGGAGTTGGTAGAAATTACTTTATTAGTTGCCAAAGAAGTAAGAAGCTTTAATATTACGCCACGTATTGCCATGCTTAGTTACAGCAATTTTGGTAGCAGCAATAGTAAAGAAGCAAGGTTGGTAGCTGAGGCAACCAGAATTTTAAAAGAAAAAAATCCGTCATTAATTGTAGATGGCGAAATGCAAGGAAGCCTTGCTTTTAATAAGGAAGTTTTAAAAGAAAATTATCCGTTTAGTAGTTTAATAGATGAGAATGTAAATGTTTTAATTTTTCCCAACTTAACCGCAGGCAATATTGCTTACAATTTATTAAAAGAATTGGGAGGTGCAGATACGATTGGTCCTATTTTATTAGGTTTAAAAAAACCAGTTCATGTACTTCAATTAGGAAGCAGTATTCGCAATATTATAAATATGGCTAACATTGCTGTTGTAGATGCTCAAGGAAAATCTAAAATAGATACCAATGCCGAGGTACAAAGAACAAAATGGTGGAGCAAATTGAAGAAAAGAAGAAAATAAAATTGCAATTAGAAAATATTTTTAAAATACAGTAATACAAATAATGAATTTTTTTTCGCATGTAGGCAGGTATTTTTTAATGCTGAAAAGCATGTTTTCAAAACCTGAAAATCATAAAATGTACTGGAAAGAATTTATGCACCAGTGCGTAGAAATTGGTATTGGAGCTTTACCTATTGTAATAATAATTTCTTTGTTTTTGGGTGCTGTAACTACTGTACAAACTGCTTATCAATTAGTAAGCCCTTTAGTTCCTGCAAGCACTATTGCAACGATTGTGAGAGATAGTGTAATATTAGAACTTTCGCCAACCGTTGTAAACATTGTATTAGCAGGCGTTATAGGCAGTAAAATAGCCAGCGAATTAGGCAACATGCAAATTTCTGAGCAAATAGATGCACAAGAAATTATGGGCATTAATACAAAAAGTTATTTAATACTTCCTAAAATTGGAGCAGCATTAGTGGTAATTCCTTGCTTAATTGTTTTATCAGCAGTATTAGCCATTTGGGGAGGTAGATTTGCAGGTATAATGACTGGTATTATTTCAGAAGAAGTTTTCGATATTGGTTTAAGAAATGCCTTCAAAGTTTATAACATATTTTTTGCCTTAGTAAAATCTTACACATTTGCCTTTATTGTTAGTAGTGTGCCTGCTTATTATGGTTATCATGTAAAGGGTGGTGCCTTGGAAATTGGTAGAACAAGTACTACTGCTGTTGTAGTAAGTTGTATTTTAATTTTATTAGCAGATTATGTTTTAGCTGCTTTAATGCTTTAATTTTTTTCAAAAAAAGTGCTCATTTTTCATTAATAATTTATATTTATTCTACTAAAAAAAATTAATTATGCCTATAAGAATGGTTGATGATGATAATGATAAATACTCCAACGAAAATGAAGGAAACTCTGGTGGTGGAAATAGAGGTGGTGGAGGTGGTGGAAATTTAATGCAATTTTTACCAATGATTATTGGATTACTTATTCGCAAGCCTTTGCTATTGTTGGTTTTGCTTGTTGGTGGTGGTGCTTATTTTTATTTTGGTGGAGGTAGTGGTTGTAATACAAATTCTATTAGCAATATTGCACAACAATTTGCTACAGGAGGAAATTTAAACAGAGACACTTTTGCAAAAGCTGAAGTATATGAAGGCTTAGATGAAAGCAAAAACAATTTACCAGAATACATTTCTTTATTAAAATTTTCTCCTAACAGATTAAATCAAGGACAACAAGGCAGTTGTGTAGCATGGAGTAGTGCTTATGCAGCAAGAACAATTGTAGAATCTGCAAGTAAAGGCATTGACCCAAACAGCACAGCCTTTAGCCCTTCGTTTATGTACAATCAAATAGGATTAGATGGTTGTCAAGGCAGCTATATTATTCGTGCCATGAAAAATTTAACTGAAGTGGGTGCAGTTCCTTTCAACGATTTTCCTTATAATGATAAAGATTGTGAAAGCCAACCCAATGGGCAATTAGTGAGAGAAGCAGGGCAAAATAAAATTATTGGTTTTACACGATTAACAGAAAGTGAGAGTGCTTCACAAATAGATATTTATGCAATAAAACAGCACTTAGCAAAAGATGTTCCTGTAGTAATTGGAATGATGGTAGGAGGAAGTTTTATGCAAGGTATGCAAGGTCAAGAAGTTTGGCACCCTACCAATGATGATTATAATATGATGGGCTTTGGAGGTCATGCAATGTGTGTAATAGGATATGATGATAGAAAAGAAGGCGGTGCATTTCAAATTATGAATAGTTGGGGAAATGATTGGGGTAATAATGGAGTAGCTTGGGTTTTATACAAAGATTTTAAACATTTTGTTCGTGAAGCTTATGGCTTAAACCCAATGCCAAAGCAAGGTGCAGCCATTGCTCAAAACTTAGAAATAGATTTAGGATTGGTAAATGCAGCTAACCAACAATATATTCCCTTACGCACTATAAGTAATAATTTATTTGAAACTGTAAATCCTATTGCTAAAAAAACAGGTTTTAAAATTGAATTAAAAAACAATACTGAATGTTATGTGTATGTAATAGGAATGGAAACAGATGGCAGTAGTTATGTTTTATTTCCTTATCCTTCAAAAACAGATACCAATAAATCTATGTTCTCGCCTTATTGTGGTATTACAGGCTATCGTTTATTTCCAAGAGGAAAAAAATTAGAAGCAGATGAAATGGGTAATAAAGATTATTTTGCTATCATTACCAGTAAAGAAGCTTTAGATATTTTTCAACTTAATAATATTATAAGCCAAAATAAAAGTGCAGGCTTTGAAAATGCAGTAAATACAGCTATTCGCAGACAATCTGTAAGCAATATTCGTTACAATAATAACAGCAATGGAACCATAGGTTTTAAAACACAAACCAACGAT
Organism: Chitinophagales bacterium; assembly: GCA_026931905.1. GTDB lineage: Bacteria > Bacteroidota > Bacteroidia > Chitinophagales > Chitinophagaceae > UBA1930. The sequence goes on along the minus strand of JAIXLB010000094.1, from coordinate 12,620 downwards.
AAAAATGCTGTAGCATGTATAATAGCTATTGATAAATATTAAATGATAAGAAAAAATTGGTGGAGCCGAAGGGAGTCGAACCCTTGTCCAAACAAATTCGCCATAAGCTTTCTACATGCTTAGTTATTTATTAATTGTTAGGAAAAAGCAGGGAAACAACCAACCAACTTAATCCTTAGCTGAATAAATCTTAAGTTACAGGCACAGCCTATTGCAACAGCAGCTTTTGTTTGTTTTGAGTCGGCGGCAGCACTTGGTAAAAAGCAAACCTGTGCGGCGGCCCAAATGACTATCTAATCACTGATTAGGCAGCCATGGCTAACTGTGTGTTGCCATTTAAAGTTTGAATATTCAGATTTAAGTGCTAATTATACAACGCACTGCATGCTTATACTTACAAAGAACTTTGCTGTCAAAACCAATACGGCCCCAACTTTTGTATTTTAAAATTTATTGCTCTTGGCTTTTCTTTTATTTGAATAATCTCCAAAAATCTAATCCTAAAGCATATACCATAAAGCCTAATAACAAAATCATGCCAAATGTTTGTGCATACTCCATAAACTTATCACTTGGTTTTTTACCTGTAATAATTTCAATAATGCAAAATAGTGCATGACCTCCATCAAGTGCAGGAATGGGTAATATATTCATAAAAGCAAGTATGATGGAGAACAAAGCTGTTAATGTCCAAAAGTTTTGCCAATCCCATACTTTACTATATATACTTCCTATGCTTATTACACTTCCTAAACTTTCGCTTACTTTATCTTTTCCTTGAAATAATCTTTTCATGCCTTCTATATATTTATTTAAACTACTCCAGCATAAATTAAAACCTACTGGTATTGCCTGAAAGAAGGAATATTTTTTTATATCAATATCAAAACCTAAACTTTTTAAACTTTTAGACCCTGCTCCTATTTTAGCATTATCACTTAATGTTACAGGAATAGAAAGTGTATCAGAATTTCTTATTACAGTAAAAGGAATTGTTTTAGAAGCATAATCCTGAACTACATTTTGAAAATCGTTGAAATAAGGGGTTGGTTTTCCATCAACAGCAATAATATAATCATTCTTTTTTAAACCTGATTTTGCTGCACCTTGCCCAGCCATTACAGTATCTATAACAAATGGAATACGGACACTTGCCAAACCATTTCCTTTATTCTTTTTTAATGCAGTAAGAAATTCTTCAGTAACATCTAAATTCATTTCTTTACCATTTCTTATAATAGAAATTGTTTTGGCATCGTTTAAAATAATTTGTCCTGCAATTCTTTTATCAGATGCGTCATCAACATTTTCATTACCTACTTTATAAATAATATCACCATCTTGTAAGCCTGCCATTTTCCCAATGCTATCTGCTACAATGCCATATTTTAAATTTTTTCCTTGAATTTTTTCTTCACCCCAATACCAACTAATGCCAATAAAAATAATAATAGCTAATAAAATATTTACTACAACACCTCCCACCATAATTATTAATCTTTGCCAAGCTGGTTTTGCTCTAAATTCATCTGGCTTTGGTGGCAATTTCATTTGGTCTTTATCCATACTTTCATCTATCATTCCTGCAATTTTCACAAAGCCTCCAAAAGGAACCCATCCAATTCCCCAAGTAGTTTCTCCTATTTTCTTTTTAAATAAGCTAAACCATGGATTGAAAAATAAGTAAAATTTTTCTACCCTACATTTAAACCATTTTGCTGGAATATAATGTCCAAATTCATGTAAAATAACCAATATTGAAAACGACAAAATAAACTGTCCAGCTTGTATTAAGCCTCCATGCCAATCTACTGCTAATAACTCCATAAAATATTTTTTACCTCTTTAAAATGGAGGTTTTATTTTTTTATTTTGAAAAATGTTTTGCAAATATTATTGATTAATTACCAATAATAGCTTATTGTATTAAATTTTTACATTTCTACAAGAGATGCAGCGTAATTACGAGCTTCTCCATCGCTTATAAACAACTCTTCTAAAGTGGGTTTTTCAATAAAAGGAATTTTGTTTACCGTTCTTTCTACCATTTCAGTTATATCTAAAAATCCAATACGGTTTTTTAGGAATGCAAAAACAGCAATTTCGTTTGCTGCATTTAAAATACAAGGTAAATTACCACCTTTTTCTAAAGCATGTATAGCAATAGCTAAATTTCTAAAAGTTTTTAAATCGGGTTCTTCAAAAGTTAAAGTATCGGGTTTGCGAAAATCGTATCTTTTAAAATTATTTGTCAATCGTTGAGGAAAAGCAAGAGCATATTGTATAGGTAATTTCATGTCTGGCAAACCCATTTGTGCTTTTATGCTTCCATCTTCAAACATTACCATACTATGAATAATACTTTGAGGATGTATTACAACCTTAATTTGTTCAGGTTTTAAATTGAATAACCATTTAGCTTCAATCATCTCAAGCCCTTTATTCATAAGGGTTGCAGAGTCTATTGTAATTTTTGCACCCATGCTCCAATTAGGATGTTGTAGTGCATGATCTCTTTTTACATTTACTAAAAAATTAGGTTTTTTTCCCCTGAAAGGTCCTCCACTTGCTGTTAAAATAATTTCTTCAATTTTATTTCTTCCTTCGCCAACCAAGCATTGAAAAATGGCTGAGTGTTCGCTATCTACAGGGATTATTGGAATACGTTTTTCTACTGCCATTTGCATTACAATTTCTCCTGCAACTACTAAAGTTTCTTTGTTTGCCAATGCAATAGGTTTTGCAAGTTCTATAGCTTTTAATGTAGGTTTTAAACCTGCATAGCCAACAATAGCAGCCAACATCATATCATAACAATCAGTGCCTGCTGCTGCTTCTAATGCAATTTCGCCAGCCATTACTTTTATGTTTGTTGAGGCTAAAGCTTCTTTAACTAAAGTGTATTTATTTTCATCGCCAATAACTACCAGCTCTGGCTTAAATTGCAATGCTTGCTTAATTAGTAATTCATGATTATTTTGTGCAGTAAGTACAGAAGCAGAAAATAATTCAGGATAAGTTGTAATAACTTCTAATGCTTGTGTGCCTATTGAACCTGTTGAACCAAAGATGCCTATTCGTTTTACACTCATTATTTATTTACTTTTGGATAGGTGTAAAGATAGTGCTTATAAGAAATGCAAAAAATGAGAAATATATCTTTCAGGGTTATAAAGAAAAAAATCTTCTTAAATTGTTTGGAGTTATTTATTTCCTATACTGATTTTTAAATTTAAAGTTTCAATTTTCGTTTTAAAAAAACAATAGGCAATCAAAGTTTTTTCTTGAGTTGATTTACTTGTTTTTTAAATAATTTCAGTTCCTTATTTTGAAGATTGATGAATGTATTATTTTCAGGATTCCCTAATACACTAAACATTTCTTCATTAGTATCATATACCATTTTTCTAAACTCATTGGTATAATCTTTTTTTCTTGAACTTTCAATATTTAAGCACATCCACTCTTGCATTGCAACAGCATTATCTAATAGCTTATGTAAGTCTTTTAAAGAAATGTTTGATACTTTTACACTATTAATTTCTGCTATTGATGCCAAAGCATGTTGCAGTTTTTGTGCTTTGTAATTATTGGCTTGTAGTAAATAAAAATTATGAACAGCCTCCCAAGATTTTATGCTTCCTTTTTTAATTTTTGATTTTAAGTTTTCTATAGCAGTTGTAGTCATTAATTGTCCACCAATGTTTAACCATTGAGAACGAGTAGTTGCTTTTGGTAAAGCAGCTTTAATTTTATCCCACTTGGTTGAAGAATGATTTTGAATAAACTCTAACAAAGTTAAGGTAGCATAATACCTAATTAAGTCTTTAAACAAATGATAGGCTTTTAAAGTTTTAAGTAATACCACTTTTCTTTTACTGTTTTCAAAACCACTAACAAGAATTTCTAACTCATCAACAATTTTATTTTTTGTTACTAATAATTCATTCCCTTTTTTGATACAGTTTTCTTTTGAAAATATAGCAGTAGCATTTTCTTTTTTGTACCAAGCTTTTCCTGTTGCTTCTTCCATTATTTCTAATGCTGTAAACATTTCATTGATGGTATCAGGAGCTAAATAATCGTATTCAATGTGAATTTTCTTTTCAGCTCTTTTATCTCTATCTACATACTTCCATTTGTTTCTTGCCAAAGCATACATATTGTACATAAACCAATAAGCTGGCATTATGGTAAGTTGGTCTTTGCTTACATCATTTGTTACAAGAGCAAACGGAATTGAAATATTTAACTCATACAAATAATCACTTTTGGTTAAAATAGTATATGAAGCAAATTTGCTATTGTGTTTTAAACTTACACATAAACCAGGCCAAAAGCCACGTCCTGCAACGATTTCACCATCTGCTGCTCTTGAATTATGGTTTGAACCAATAGTAGCACCAGCAGCAATATTGCTTTGCCCCATTACTAATGCAGCACATAAAAATGAATTGTTGTGATGTTGTTCGTGTGCAGGATAAATTAAAGTATTCAAAACTTCGCAACAAGAAATAGTTGCATTGTTTCCTAAATAAGAGTTGATAAGTCTTGCACCATATTTTAATTGTGAGTGAGAAGCCATAACAAAGCGTACAGCTTTTACGCCATAAAAAACCCTACAACCATAATCTACAATTCCATTTACTAATTCACAACCCTCTCCTATTTGAGTTTTGCCTTCTTCTCCTGAGTTTATTGTAAGATTTTTTAGTTTGTTTGCACCTTTTATATAAGCATCATTACCAATCCAAGTATCTTTAATAATGGAAGTATTTTTTATGGCAGTTCTATGTCCTATTTTACCATAATAACCAGTTTTATTATTAAATCTTGCTTCTGTAAATTCTTTAAATTTATTTAATAATGCATTATCATTTCTGTACTTACTCCATAAAAAAGCATCTGCTGTAAGCATTCCATTGAAAGGCAATATTTTTCTTCCTCCATTTTCATTACATACTTCAAGCCATATTCTTATATCTTCTGGTTCATCTTGTTTTATAATTCCATTACCAAATTTTGCATTGCTGGTGGTAGAAATTTCGCTAACATTTACAATAATAATTTCATTGCCTAAAATATAATGAGAGAGATAATTTACATTATCAATAGAAACATTATCGCCAATATCGCAACTAATAATGGTTGAATTATATAAGCCTACAGGTACTTTTAAATCACTGTATTCAAGACAATAACTTTCTAATTTACCTATTTTTATTAACCCATAAAATTTACAATTAGTTACCAGTTCTGGGTTAAATGCTTCGCTTACTAAAATATTATTCCAATTATCACTTGTATTGCCATTGCGAACTAATACTTCAATTTCATAAGCTGTTAAATGACGATAAACAATACCACTTCTATTTTGCATATCTCTTAGGTAATATTCATTTTTACCTTTGGGTATATGCTCTTTTTTTATGAAGTCGTAACCAAGCGATGTTATGGGGCTTTTTTTAATATTGTTTTGAGGCATTTATGAATGTTGCATTTTTAATGATAAAAATTATTCTACCGTAACACTCTTTGCTAAATTTCTGGGTTTATCTACATCTAATCCTTTTGCTACACCTACATAATAACTTAAAAGTTGCAAAGGAATTACACTCAATAAAGGAGCAATTACTTCATCAGTATCCGGTACAAGCATTACATCATTAGACATTGATGGAATAGTATTATCTCCTTCTGTTGCTACTGCAATTACCTGACCTTTTCTTGCTTTAATTTCTTGCACATTACTTACAATTTTTTCGTAGTAAGAATCTTTTGTTGCAACAAAAACAACAGGTAAAGTTTCATCTACTAAAGCAATTGGACCATGTTTCATTTCAGCAGCAGGATACCCTTCTGCATGTATGTAAGAAATTTCTTTGAGTTTTAAAGCACCTTCTAAAGCAACAGGGAAATTATAACCACGACCTAAGAATAAAAAGTCTGATGCGTTTTTATATTTCTCAGCAATTCTTTTAATGTTAGAAGTATCGGCTAAAATTTCTTTTACTTTTTCTGGAATATTATTCAGGTCGTTCATTAACTGTATATATCTTTCGTTGCTGATAGTTTCTTTTGCTTTAGCAATTTTTAAAGCCATCATTGCAAGCACAGCAAGTTGTCCTGTAAATGCTTTGGTGCTTGCAACACCAATTTCAGGACCTGCATGTGTATAAGCTCCTGCATGACTAATACGAGCAATGCTGCTACCTACAACATTTACAACACCAAAAATAAAAGCTCCTTGTTCTTTAGCTTTTTCAAGAGCTACTAATGTATCTGCTGTTTCTCCACTTTGAGAAATAGCAACAATTACATCTCCTTTATTGATGATAGGATTTCTGTATCTAAATTCACTGGCATATTCTACTTCTACAGGAATTCTACACAGTTCTTCTATCATATATTCTGCAATCAAGCCAGCATGCCAACTTGTACCACAAGCCACCATTACAATACGTTGTGCATTTTTCAAAGCATCTATATTGTTTTCAATTCCACTCATCATTATTTGTCCTGTTTCTGGCAAAAGTCTTCCTCTTAAACAATCATAAATTGTATCTGGCTGTTCGTGAATTTCTTTAAGCATGAAATGTTCGTAACCACCTTTTTCTATTGCTGCCAAATCCATATCTAATTTGGTAATGAAAGGAGTTTGTTTTTCATTACCTAGATTTTTTAATATTAATTCATCTGGCTTTACAATTGCCACTTCATAATCATTTACATACACCACTTCCTTAGTGTATTCAATAATTGGGCTTGCATCGCTTGCTAAAAAATGTTCTCCTTTGCCAATGCCTATTACCAAGGGGCTTCCTTTTCTTGCTGCTATTATTGTATCAGGGTCATCTTTGCTGATTAATAAAATGCAATATGCTCCTACAACACGTTTCAATGCAACACGCAAGGCTTCTTCTAAAGAACAGTTGTTATTTTTTTGAATATCCTCAATAAAATTTAATAAAACTTCTGTATCTGTATCGCTTGAAAAAGTATAACCTTTATTAACCAAATCTTGTTTTAGGGAAACATAATTTTCTATAATACCATTATGTATCATAGCCAATTTGCTGTTATTGCTGTAATGAGGGTGAGCATTTCTATCACTGGGTTCTCCATGTGTTGCCCAACGTGTATGCCCAATTCCTATGTTTGCTTCTACATCTTTGCCTACAATGCTTTCTTCCATATCGGCAACTTTGCCTTTCTTTTTATAAACATGCAAACCTCTTTCGTTTCTTAATGCAACTCCTGCACTATCGTATCCTCTATATTCCAAACGTTTCAATCCTTTTAAAATTACAGGATAGGCTTGTCTGCTTCCTGTGTAACCAACAATTCCACACATAATTTAAAAATTATTTATAACTTAATATTGTTTTTTTATAACTTACAAATATAACGCTTTTTAAAAAAGAGTATTGTTATAAAGTTTAAGTAAATGCTAAGCTTTTGTTTTGCCAAAAAATTTCTTAGCGTTTAAAAATAAAATTGCACCTAATATAACCATTATTAATGCAATAATTTCAGCTTGAGTAATATGCATACCTGCAATATTATATGTTGCATTTACCCGTATTTTTTCAATAAAAAATCTTTCTGTACCATTAAATATTAAATATAAACCAGCCATTTGTCCTGGTACTTTTAATTTTTTTCTAAGACTCCAAAGAATTAAAAATAAAATTAAGCAGGCAGTTAATTCATAAAATGGTGTAGGAAAAACAGGCAAAGGCAAATAATTACAATGCATTCCTTCGCAACCTGCCAAAGCAATTCCTTCGCTAATTACATTATGAGGAAATGTGTAGGCAAATAACCAATTAGGCAAGCCTAAAATAGGGTTAAAATGTGCAAAATGAACTTGATCTAAAGCTCCAAATCTTGAAGTTAAATAAGCACTATGAGTTTGCAAAGCAGCATTAAACTGTTCTGTTGTTGCAACAACACTTTGTCCCAAATCGTTGCTAATAAATGCACTATTGATAATGCCCCAATCGCCATCTCCAGCAACCATACAACCTACTCTACCAACTGCATAAGCAAGCATTAATGCAGGTGTGGTAGCATCTACCAAATGAATAATTGGAATTTTATGCTTTTTAGCATATAGCATTATTGCAATTGCTGCAACAATTAATCCTCCATAGAATGTTAATCCACTAAATAATAAAGATCCAGCATCTTGTTTTCCTTCTTTTACAGCTTGCAACATTTTAAAAAAAGCAGATGGTGCTTCTAAAATATCAAAAATTTTTGCACCTGCAAATCCAAATACTGCTGCATAAATTACCAAATCTCCTACTCTATCGTGAGGCCAAATTCTTAATAATCTTTTTTCGGGAGTTGCTAATTTTTGTTTGTTTTTTTCTCTCCATTTTAACCAAGTAAAAAGCCCACCAAATAATAAGCCTAACAACCAATTTCCCTGGCTTGAAAAAATAAATTGCTGAGGGTCATCAAAAGCATTTGCCATGAAAAAACCACCCAAAATTTTAAAGCCTAATAAAAACCCTAAAACAAAATGAATGATTAATTCAGAAGTTGATGCAGGTTTTCCTACAATAATCTCATGCTCGGTATAAACAAATATGCCTTGTTTTTGTTTGCGCTTTAACTCTTGTGTTAATACCCAAGCAGCAGCAATAAATGCTAACGCTACAAAAAAACCAAATGAATTAATAATTTTTAAACCCTCCCACTCTACTCCAAAAACATCTTTGAAGAAATAATACAAATTTGGATACATATTGCTTAATTATTTTGCAATGTTAATTAGAAATCATTAATCTTTAGAAGATGTATTTTTATAACCTCATTTTCTAAATTATTGTAAGTATTATTTATTTATCTTCAACCAAATTTTTGAATGGTGAAATATTTTTTAGTTGGAATTTTTATTGCTGTTTTTTGTACTAAAACTTTAATTGCTCAAGAAAATTATTGGCAACAAAAAGTAGATTATAATATAAAAGTTAGTTTAAACGATAAAACAAAAAGCTTAGATGGATTTGCCACAATAAATTATTACAACAACTCCCCAGATACTTTACATTTTATTTGGTTTCATTTGTGGGCAAATGCTTACAAAAACGATAGAACTGCTTATGCAAAACAATCATTAGAAAATGGAAGTGTAGATTTTTATTTTAGTAATGATGAAGAAAAAGGCTACATCAATCAACTCGATTTTAAAGTAAACAATACAACTGCAGTTGTTGAAGCTCATGAAAAATATATTGATGTTGTAAAATTAGTTTTACCAACAGCTTTAGCACCTCATCAATCTATAATTATTACTACTCCTTTTTTTGTAAAAATTCCTGCCCATTTTTCAAGATTAGGCTTTAGTGGAAATGATTTTTATATAACTCAATGGTATCCTAAACCTGCTGTTTATGATAAAAAAGGCTGGCACGAAATGCCTTACTTAGAGTTGGGAGAATTTTATAGTGATTTTGGAAATTTTGATGTACAAATAATTGCACCAGAATCTTACATAATTGCTGCTACAGGACAATTACAAAATGATGCTGTTTTAAAAAAAATAAAAACTTTAGGCAAGCAAAAACCTGAACAACAGCCTAATTATTTAAACTATATAGCAGCACAAAAAACAAAATCAATAGCTTCTACAAAACAAAATAAAACCATACAAAAGAAAACAAATGACAACCTTATAGCATTCAATTTTAAACAAGAAAACTGTCATGATTTTGCATGGTTTGCTTCTAAAAATTTTATAGTGCAATACGATACTGTACAACTGTTAACAAAAACAGTTGATGTATTTACATTTTATCATCCCAAACAAATAAAAAATTGGACAGCAAGTTTATCTTACACAAAAGATGGTTTAAAAAAATATAGTAATTGGATTGGTGAATATCCTTACAACACTGTTTCTGTTGTTGCTGGTGAGGCAGATAAATTTAGTGGAGGAATGGAATATCCAACTATTACAGTAATTACAACACAAAGTGGAGGTAAAGATTTAGATGCAACCATTGTACATGAAGTAGGGCATAATTGGTTTTATGGTGCATTGGCAAGCAATGAAAGAAAACATGCTTGGATGGATGAAGGCATGAATACTTTTTATCAAAAAAAATATGAACAAGAAAAATACAATAATCATAAAAAAACAGAAAAATATAATTCCATTATTCAAAACATTAAAGATGCTTTGGTAAATAGTGTTATAAAAATAAAAAAGGCTCAACCTATTGATACCTTTAGCTCTGCTTATTCTGGTTTAAATTATTTTTTAAGTGTGTACGAAAAAGGAAGTATGTGGATGCAGGCTTTAGAAAATAAAATGGGTAAAACTGCTTTTGAAAAAACAATGCAACAATATTATAATACTTGGAAATTTAAACATCCTTATCCTGAAGATTTTAAACAACTGATGGTTAGCAATAATGCACTTACAGAAAATCTTTTTTCTAACCTTTATAATACCGAACCTTTAATAGAATCTTCTAAAAATAAAAAAATAAAACCTGTATTTATTGCCTCATTAAAAGAAACGAATAAATACAATTACATTGGCATTGCACCTTTGGCTGCATATAATTCTTATGATAAAATTTCTGTTGGGGCATTTATTCATAATTATCAATTACCACTCAATCGTTTTCAATTTTTTGTTGCACCACTGTATGCCTTTGGTAGCAAGGAGTTCAACTATAATGCAAGAGCAAGTTTTAATACTTATAAAGAAAAATATTGGTTAGAATTTGCTACAAGTGCATCAAAATTTACAATGGATAATTTTAAACCAACTAATGCTGCAACAATTAATCAACAAGTTGTAAAAATTGTTCCATCAGTTAAATACACTTTGTATCATAATGATAAAAGAAGTACACAGCGTTGGGTGTTTCAAGCAAGAAGTTTTTTGCTGCAAGAAAATGGCTTGTTGTTTAAAAAAGTTAACGGTGTTGATGTTGTAGAAAAAACAACTGAAAAAAGTTATGTTAATCAAATAAAAATTACAACATTAGACAACAGAATACTTTATCCTTACAATTTTAATTTAACCATAGATCAAGGCAAAAGCTTTGTTCGTGCTGGTTTTACAGCAAATTATCATTTCAATTATAAAAATAAAAAAGGTGGTATTGATGCAAGATTTTTTGCAGGAAAATTTTTCTACACTTCGGATAAAACTTTTGTAAAACAATACGAAACAGATCGCTATCATTTAAACATGAGTGGTGCAAAGGGTTATGAAGATTATACTTATAGTGATTACTTTATTGGCAGAAATGAATTTGAAGGTTGGCAAAGCCAACAAATAATGCAACGTGATGGTTTTTTTAAAGTAAGAACAGATTTACTGAGCAGTAAAATAGGTAAAACAGATGATTGGTTAATGGCTTTAAATTTTAGTGGTAATATTCCTGATGCTATAAATATTTTTAACTTGTTGCCTGTAAAAATTCCTTTGAAGTTTTTTGTAGATATTGGTACATACTCAGAAGCATGGAAAGAAAATCCTGCTACTGGAAAATTTTTATACGATGCAGGTTTGCAACTTCCATTGTTTAAAGGATTGGTAAACATTTATGTACCTATATTGTATAGTAAAGTTTTTGCTGATTATTTTAAATCTACTTTAGGCGATAAAAAATTTGCTAAAACAATTTCTTTTTCAATAGACTTACAACAATTACAGTTGAATAAACTTAGCAGATATATTCCATTATAATTATTATGTATCAAGTAAAAATTTTGCCATCATCTGAAATAGATTTTTTTAAATGGGATAGTTGTATAGATCAAAATACAAATGGTTTAATTTATGCCAATAGTTTTTATTTGAATACAATGGCAAAGCAATGGTATGCTTTGGTAGTAAACGATTACGAAGCAGTTTTTCCAATTCCTGTAAAGAAGAAATTAGGTATTCAATATGCTTATATGCCAGCATTTACACAACAATTAGGTTTGATTGGAAATGTAAAAATCAATAATAAAGTTCTGATAAATGCTATTCAATCTTTTTTAAAATATGGTTTCATTCATTTGAATTTTTCCAATAAAAACTTTACAGAAAAAATTGTAGAAAAAAATAATTTTATTATTGATTTAAAAAATAATTACGCAGCAATCAAAAAAAAATATAAAAAAACAATTGCTTACAGCATATCAAAAGCAGCAAAGCAGCATTTTATTTACGCCAAAGATGATGACATAAAAAAAGCAGTTGCATTATATAAATTGTACAACCAAAAAAATATGCCCCATGTAAAAGATACGGATTACACCAACTTTAAAAAACTCTTATTGCAACTACAAAAAAATAATAATGTTTTGGTAAGAAAAGTAGAAAATGAAAAACAAGAACTCATGAGTATAGCTTTGATAATAAAAGACAATAAACGTTATTACAATATTTTAAACACAACAACAGAAGAAGGAAGAAAAACAGAAGCCAATTATTTTTTGTACAACAATATTTTACAGGAATTATGCAATCAAAATATGTTGTTTGATTTTGAAGGAAGTGATTTGCCTGGTGTGAAAAAATTTTATGAAAAATTTGGAGCAATCAATCAGCCCTATTTTTATTGGCATTATAATTTATTGCCCAAGCCTTTACAATGGTT
>JAIXLB010000038.1 GCA_026931905.1 Chitinophagales bacterium | reverse complement strand
TTATGTAAAAATATAAAACTTGGCATCTTTATTGTAATAATAAAGACAAAAGTAAAAATAGTAAATTTTCTCATAAGCAGTTAGTTTTGGTTGCGGTCTCGGTTTCTACCGAGACCTATTTTTTTGCCCAATATTTTATACCAAACCACAAAGCACAAATGCTTCCAAAAATATCTGCCAAAATATCGCCTACATCAAAAGAGCGAAAGGGAATATAAAAGTCCTGAATAAACTCTATTGCAATTCCATAAGCTATAAATAAAGCTGTAAATAAAATAAACCAACGAATTGTATTATGTTTATTTTTTAAAGATTGCAAAGGATACATAAAAACTGTTCCTAAAATAAAAAATATAACTGCATGAACAAGTTTATCGCCTTGTAATTTATTAAATAAATCTAATTTTGGTAAAGCACTACCTGGTAAAGTAAAAAGCCATAAACTTATGGCAAACCAAACAATGGCAGGAATAAACAATAAAACTTTTTTCAACTACTTTTTATAGCGAAAATACAGGTAATGTTTTTTTAAGAATAATATTTATTGAATTGTGTATTTTTCCCGAACTTTCGCAACTAAAAATTTTTGAAGTGCAAAGAATTTCTTTTTTAGGTTTAAGTGTTTTATCGGGTTTATTATTGTTTTTTGCTTGGAATCCTTTGAGTTTTACTTTTTGTATATTTTTTGCATGGGTTCCTTTATTATTTCTTGCAAATAAAATTCAACACAAAAAATCTTTCATTGGCTATGCTTTTTTAGCACTAATTATTTGGAATGCTTGCACTACTTGGTGGATTTGGAATAGTACAGATATAGGAAGTGTGTTTGCGATAGCTTTTAATAGTACCATAATGCTTATGCCATGGTATGGTTTTTTTATTACTAAAAAGAAGCAAGGAAATTTTGTTGGCTATTTTGCACTAATTGCTTTTTGGTTACTCTTCGAATTTATTCATTTGAATTGGGAGTTAAGCTTTCCTTGGCTTACCTTAGGCAATGCTTTTGCAGATAAAGTAAATTGGGTGCAATGGTATGAATTTACAGGAGTTGCAGGAGGTAGCTTATGGGTTTTATTGGTAAATATTGTAGCTTATGAATTATTTAAAAACTGGAAATCAAAAAACTCAAAATGGAGCATTAAAGTTATTGTCGTAATTGTATGTATTATTTCTGTTCCTTTTGCTATTTCTAATTTTTTATTGTACCGTATTTCTAAAGAACAAAACTTTGATAGTAATGTTGTAATTGTTCAACCCAATATAGATCCTTATCAAAAATTTACTTACAACACTATTGCTAAACAAATTGAAAAACTAATTGCATTATCAGAAAATAAAATAGATAGCCAAACAAAATGGGTTATTTGGCCCGAAACTGCATTAAGTGCTCAAATAGGAGTCAATGATATTTCAACTGCACTAATTTATAAACCTGTTTTTGATTTTGTAAATCGTTATCCTCAAATTACTTTACTTACGGGTATTGAAACCTTCAAACTAATGAATGAAGCAACACCATACACACAAAAAACACAAGATGGTTTATTTTACGAAAGTTATAATGCTGCTGTAACTATTAATAACAAAGGAGTTTCGCCATTATATATTAAAAGTAAATTAGTGCCTGGTGTAGAAATTTTGCCTTCTTTTTTAAAAATATTAGCACCATTGTTTGAACAATTTGGAGGCACTACAGGTGGTTATGCAAAAGACAATGAGTCTAAAGTTTTTAATACCGAAAATAATCCTTATGTAGTAGCACCAGTTATTTGTTTTGAAAGTGTTTATGGTGCTTATGTAACCTCTTACATTAAAAAAGGAGCCAACATTATTGCTATCATTACCAATGATGGTTGGTGGGGCAATACAGCAGGACACAAACAACATTTAGCTTACGCAAAATTGAGAGCAATAGAAACAAGGCGTTGGGTAGTTCGTAGTGCAAATACAGGTATTAGTGCTGTTATAGATAATACAGGAAAAATGGTAAGCACTAAAGAATGGAATATTGCAGATGCAATAAAATACAATGTTCCTCCAGCTAATACTATAACTTTTTATGTACAATATGGCGATTATTTGTACAAAATATTTTCAGTTTTTGGTTTGTTAATGGTAGGCTGGAATTTTATTACAATATGTAAGAAATGCAGAAAGAAAGCTGAAGGCAATAAAAAAAAGGTCTGACTTTCATCAGACCCTGGTTCAAATTTTAACCTGAGTCTTTTTGTTTCTCAGGAATTTTGGACATTCTGGTTTTTCTAATTCAGAATATTGGTTTTTTCTTGTATTTTAGGCTACAAGTGCCTTGGATTTTCATTAATTGGATCTTCAAAAACGGGTTTTAGCCTTTCTTACGATATCAGGATTTTTCTTTGTCTTTTTAATACGTACGGTTCCTTTGTTTTCTTAGGTATCAGATTTGTTATTGTTATTGATTTTTACTACCTATTGGTTTTTCAGCTTGGATATTTGATTTAAAACGGGGTAAACCATTTGTATCAAATTGACAGTGCAAACATATACACAGGTTATTCCCAAAACAAGAGCAAAACTTCCCTTTTTTAGACTTTCGGTATTATGAAGATTTATAGGAAAGTTAGTATGTAGCCTTTCGTAATTTTCCTATAATGAAATTGGTAAAACAACTGCTTTTAAACTGAAATAGTTTTGTTTTTAAGAAGATATTTTTTAAAAACGAACAGTGGGGCATTTAATGCTTTTTTCTCTGCCTTTGTAAGAGCCACTTTTTACAATAGAAATTTCGTAAGCTCCTCTTGATTGATTGAAGGTTTTTAGAGAAGAAGTGGTAGCATCATAATTAAAAGTAATCTTGAAATTTTTTATGTCAAAACCAATCATAGGTATTATTGCATCGCTTACTCTATAATAGCCTCCAGCCAATAATTGCAAGCTGCCATCGCCAGAAGCACTTAAATCTCTTTGTATAATTCCTCCAAAAACAATTTCTTTGGCAGTACCCATAGTGCTATAATAAAAATTAGGGTTTAAAATCCAAACTTTATCAACCATTAAACTTGCATCTGCAAAAAATGTATAACGAGGTTTTACTCTTGTAAAGTCGTTGTTGGTATTAAAGAAACTTTCGTTAGGGTTGTTTACATTCAAAGCACTTATACCAGCACTTAAATATAAATTATCTGTAGCAAACCAAGAGTATTTTAATCCAGCTTGTAAAGTAAAATAAGAAGCAGAATTGTAAACAAAAGGTTCGCCAGATGGAATATTTATATCAAAGAAAGTTCCGTTCCATTGTGTATTAAAAGTAAGTTTAGTTAAGTCAATTCTTTTTTGAGTAAAACCAATATTAAAGCCTCCACTCAATAAACTATTAAGCCCCATTATTTGATGATAAGCAACGGATAGATATGCTCTGGTAGAAGTTAAATTTCCTGAGCCAGCAACATCTTGTAATAAAGCCCCACCAACACCTACCCATGCTTCATCAAAACGATTTGTAAATAATTGTGCATCGCCCCAAACACTCATTGTTTTATAAGGGTTGGTGGTTACAGATTGCCATTGATTTCGATAATTGCCACCAATTCTATAATCAAACTCAGGGTTAAAGCCTGTATTAGCAGGGTTTACCAATAAAGGTGCATTAAAATATTGTGAGAAATGTAAATCCTGAGCATACAAATTTTTTACACTAAAAAGTATAATAAAAAATATAAAATTTATTTTTAAAAAACTACGCATTGCTTTGTTTACTATCTATTTTAATAATGTTATATCGCCTTTTAGAACCTTAGTTGTACCATCGCTAAATTTTACATCTAACACATAATTATATACATCTTGGGGTTGTAATTCTCCATTATATTTTCCATCCCAACCACGAGCTAAACTTATTCCTGTAAATAATAATTTTCCCCAGCGATTGTAAATTCTCCAAACCATTCTTTGAATACCAAATCCTTGTACATAAATAACATCATTCACTCCATCACCATTGGGTGTAAAAGCATTAGGCACACCTACAGAAGGAACAATTCTTGCCTGAATTTGTGTGCAAGTTGTGTCTTTACAGTTATAATTATTAGTGGCAATAAGGCAGGTATTGTATAGCTTAGTTGCATTGTATAAATGTTGTACAGGTGTAGTAATGCTTGTTGTTTTTACACTATCGCCATCACCAAAAATCCATGTAAAATTATTTCCACCAATTGAATTGTTTGTAAAGTTTACAGGTAAATTAATTTGAGGCGGATTTGGGTTATAAGTAAATGCTGCCTTAGGGTTAGGGCTTACATTAATTGTAAAAGTAGTGCTGTCTTTTATATTGCATGTACCACTATCTATGGCAATTAATTTTATCATAAATGTACCACTTGTGGTGTAAGTATGTGTAGGATTTATAGTTGTAGAAACTGGAGAGCCATCGCCAAAATTCCAAATAAAATTTGTACCAGCAGTAGATGTGTTTGTAAAAGTGGCTTTATAAGGCAAGCAGCCTGCATTAGCTGTTTGAAACTTTGCAATAACCTGTGGAGCAACTCTTAAACTTTTTTTAATTGTATCGGGAGAATTACAATAATTGGTATCGTTTAAAATAAGTTTTACATTATAATTTCCTGCAGCAGGGAAGGAGTGAGTTACAGTTTGTGCACCTGTAACTAATGTTGTTCCATCATCAAAATCCCATTTAAAACTGTTGTTTTTAAAAGGTTTGCCTGGAGGGAAAGAAGAGGTGTTGGTAAAACTATAACTTAAATCATTACAAGGTAATAATCTTGTAGGAGTAAAGTTAGGAAAAGCATCATCATTTCTTACCCTTAAAGTTGTGTAAGAAGTATCAGCAATATTGCATGTGTTAGAATCAATAGATATTAAACGAACAGGATAATCGCCAACTGCATTGTAAGTGTGTTGAACATGAGCAACAGTAGTAGTTGCATCGGTACTGCCATCTCCAAAACTCCAAACATATTTTACTCCATTTGCTATGGTGTCTTTAAAAGTTACTGTAAGAGGTACACAGCCTGAAGTATCTCTTACGCCATTTACGGAAGATTGAACTGCACTACCAACACCTGCAAAATTGAATGCAATTTTTATAGCTGCTAAATTACATCTTGCACCTCCTGTACCATTATTAGGAGACCATGAACCTGGTGTTGTAGGAAAAGTTGCACCTCCACCACAATTTGCACATACTGATTGATAAATAACTCCATTTCTGTCAAACCTGCTTGTACCTCCATCTACATGTTCTCCTATTGTTGCAGCATTATCATTTTGCCCAAAAAAGCTTCCATACAATAAACTTTTAGCATTTTTTTCTAATACAAAAAAGTATAAATCACTTCCATCGCTATTGGATTTTATGGCATCTGCAGTAACAGGTAAACCAACTGTAGATTGATTGGGTACATAATTTACAGAAGGCTCTGCATTGATACCACCTCCCCAACCTGAAACATAAATATTTTCGCATCTATCTACTAAAAAAGCAACTGGCGAAATATTAGGGCTGCTTTGATTGGTGCCAAATACTGTTGAGAAAACCCAGTTAGACAAATCAGGTTGAAGTTTTGAAATAAATTGTTTGCCATTTGTTTGGCTGTAGGTTGCATTAATTACAGGCCAGTTGCCTGTTGTGGTACCCATTATATAAGGGTAAGAAAATTTATCGAACTGAATACCAAAAACTATATCAATACCATTGGTTCCTATATAACTTGTTTTTAAAAACTGTGTTCCGTCGTTTTTTAAAATGGTAACAAATCCATCTACATTATCTGCACCACCTTGATTGGTTTGAAAAATAACTCCTGTTTTATCGCCTGGTAAATCAGTACTTGCTGTTCCTCCTGCTATATAAATATTTTGATTAGAAGGATTAATTGCTAAAACAAAAGCTGCATCATCGCCATTGCCTCCAAATAATGTACTAAAAATTACATTACTTAAATCAGGCGAAGTTTTTATAATTACACCATCTTGATATATGCCATTAGCAGGTGTACTTCCTTTTACAGTTTGTGCTGCTCCTGCTGTTGTTACAAAATCATCAGATTGTGTGCAGCTTGCTAAATAAATATTATTATTGGCATCTACAATTACTTCACTTCTTGCATCATCGCCATAATTTCTTCTTATTGTTATTGCACCATTTCCTGAACCTGTAGGATATTTTGGTTTAATATTTACACCATCATTTCCTGAACCTCCAATTCTTCTGCTATTAATTAAAGCGGTTCCTGTAGCATTGAATTTAGTAAGAATAATATCCCAAGCTCCACCTGCTCCATAAGTTGGTAATGTAGTGGGAAAAGTAGTTCCAGAGCTTGTTCTTCCTGCAACAATTAAATTATTTTCACTATCTACAACAAGGCTATGAGGCTGCTCATTACCTATACTTCCTCCTAAATAAGTAGCATAAATTCTGTTACTTCCAGAGGCATTGAATTTCATAATGCCTATATCAAAACCTGCACCTTCGCCTGTATTTACACCTCCTTGATAAGAAGTTTGAAAAGCACCATTACTTACCGGAAAACCTGATGCTAAAACAATTCCTCCAGCATAAAAATTTCCAAGCCCATCATAGGTTGCTGTGTAACCCCAATTATCGCCTGTACTGCCTGTAAATGTTGAAAAAATTAAAGTGGGGTCAATAACTAAAGTTGCATTTTTATCAACTTCTTTATTTAATTTGAAACGAACAATATTGCCTTTTAATTCAAAACTGCAAGCAACTTCTTGTTTGCCATTGTTATTAATGATATAAGTATAAGGTGCTGTTTCTGTAACAGTTTGTACCGATGTAGAAATAATTAAATTTCCTTTACTAAGTTTTAATTTATCTGCCCCTTCAAAATGCAGTAGAATATCATTTACATTGCCCCCAGGATTTACAATAAAATCGTATTTTAAATTGCTTTCATTGGTGTAATATCTTACATCAATATTGGGGTAAATATTTTTATAAGTTATTGTGTTGTAAATTTTACAGTTAGATGCCCATTTTTCAGGATTATTATCAATAAAGTAATTGTTATAACTATCAAGTGGTTTTTCAGATATGATAATAGGATTGGGATTGGCATTTAAAAACTTTACTTCATACACATGAGAGTGTACAATATAATTTTCATTTTGCTCTGAATTGTTTGTAGATTTTTGTTCTGTTGTATTATGTAAATGTCCATGAAAATAGGCTGCACGTTTATTCAAATCATCGTTGCTATGTAATAAAAAACGATAGCCTGTTTTTTGTAATGCAAAGGATCCGTTATTCATGTCTCCTTTAAAGTCTATCTGCTTATCCCATTGCCCTTTGTTTTCTACAAACTCCAAATAGTTTTGTGCATAGGTTAATGAATAAAAACTGATGGATAGAATTAAGGCTGCTATGTATCTTATTTTTTTCAAGACTGCTTTCATTTTATTATTTCCAAAACTAATTTTCTCTTACAGTAAAATCTTTAATTCATTAGCAGTAAAAATACAGACAAACCTCTTAACTAAATTGTAAAGTATTTTTATTGTTTTACTGCTTTAGGAAATTTTACTCCAATTGGTTTTTCCCTTTTGTTGCTTTAAATAATTTTTTAGTGGCAAATTCTTTGCCAAATTCAAATCTTTATCTTCTTCTAAAATATTTTCTGCAATAGATTTTGCTTTTTCTAAAATGTCTTTATCGTTTATTATAGAGGCTATTTTAAAATTCAATGCTCCGCTTTGTCTTGTTCCTTCTACATCGCCAGGTCCTCTTAATTCAAGGTCTTTTTCTGCAATTTCAAAACCATTATTGGTACGACACATCATATTAATTCGTTCTTTTGCATCTATACTTAATTTAGAACCTGTTAATAAAATACAATAACTTTTTTCGTTTCCTCTACCTACTCTTCCTCTTAATTGATGTAATTGCGATAAACCAAATTTTTCTGAACTTTCAATAACCATAACTGTAGCATTGGGAACATTAACACCCACTTCAATTACAGTGGTGCTTACCATAATTTGTGTTTTACCTGTAACAAATCTTTGCATATTTACTTCTTTTTGTTCTGTGGGCATTTTGCCATGTAAAACACTAATGTGGTATTTGGGTTCAGGGAAATAACTTTTTATTTGTTCGTACCCTTGCATCAAATCTTCATAGCTCAGCTTTTCACTTTCTTCTATTAATGGATATATAACATAAGCCTGTCTTCCTTTTGCTAATTCAGTTCTTATAAACTCCATTACTTTTATTCGTTGCATTTCATTTCTATGCACAGTTGTAATAGCTTGTCTGCCTTTAGGCAATTCATCCATAACGCTATAATCCAAATCGCCATAAGCAGTCATAGCTAATGTACGAGGTATGGGCGTTGCAGTCATTACTAAAATGTGTGGCGGAATGGTTGCTTTTTTCCATAAAGCTGCACGTTGTGCTACACCAAATCTGTGTTGTTCATCTACTACTGCAAAACCTAAATTTTTAAACTGCACTCCCTCTTCAATTAAAGCATGTGTACCTACAATAAAGTGTGTAGTGCCTTGGGCTAAATCTTCTAAGATTTTTTTTCGTTCTTTTGCTTTAGTACTGCCTGTTAGCAAACTAATAGAAAGATTCATTTTGTGCAATAATTCGCTGAGGCTATTGTAATGTTGTTGGGCTAAAATTTCTGTAGGAGCCATCATACAACTTTGAAATCCATTGTCTGCTGCTAATAACATACACAACAAAGCAACTATTGTTTTGCCACTGCCTACATCGCCTTGCAATAGTCTATTCATTTGATGTCCTGAAACCGTATCTTGCCTTATTTGTTTTAATACATTTTTTTGTGCGTTGGTTAATTCAAAAGGCAAATGATGGTTGTAAAAAGTATTAAACAAATTGCCTACTTCTTTAAATACTACACCTTTACTTGCCTTGTGCCTTTGAATTTTTATGAGTTGTAGCCTAATTTGTGCTATTAAAAATTCTTCAAACTTTAATCGTTGAATAGCTTGTTCATAGTCTTGTATATTTTTAGGGAAATGTACATTTTTATAGGCTTCCAATCTGTTCATTAGTTGCAAATGATTGCAAATATTTTCAGGAATATTTTCTAACAAATCATTGGCTGAAAGTTGTTGTATTAAAACCTGTGTAAGTTTTGCAATTTGTCTGCCATTTAAACCTCTTTGTTTTAGTTTTTCAGTAGAAGGATATACAGGCTCTAAAAAATTTCTTTCCTTGTTTTGTTGCGAATTAAAAATTTCAATTTCTGGGTGTACAATTTGTGCTTTATTATTAAAAAAACTTGTTCTGCCAAAAACCAAATAGGTAAGCCCTTCATGTAAATTTTTTTGCACCCAATTGATGCCTTGAAACCAAACTAATTCCACAATTCCAGTATTATCTCTTACATAAGCAATTAATCTTTTAGATCTTTTTTCACCTAAAATATGTATGTTTTCTAAAGTACCAACTACTTGAACAAATTCTGTAGAAAGATTGATTGCATGGATGGGTGTAATGGTTGTTTTATCTAAATGTTTATAAGGAAAAAGGTGCAATAAATCGTTAAACGTAAAAATATTCAATTCTTTTTTTAATAAATCTGCACGCAAAGGTCCTACACCTTTTAAGTATTCAATAGGAGAGAGTAATATGGTGTTTTTTTCAATCAAAATTGTAAAGAATTATAGTGTGTACAATTGATAATATTTTGATGAATTGCAATGTTAGTTTTTTTGTTGAATAAATAAAATATCTATTAGGATTATTATGCACTTTACAAACTATCGCTTTTATGATATTTACTGATAAATATTATATTTGAAAATTCTATAGATTAATGACATTTTTTAAAGCTAACTAAAATGCCAAAGAATAAACCACAAGGCTTAAAGCGAATTTTAATTTATCTGAAAAGGGTACATGAGCTTTTTGGACTTAGAAAAATGTTGAGAGAAATTATTTTTGATTCAACTACAACGATAGGTAAGTTGTTTGATATTATTCTAATGTTGTTAATTGTAACAAGTGTTATTGTAGTTGTATCGCATAGTGTACCTGTAATTAGCAGTAAGTATAATATTCTTTTGTATTCGCTTGATTGGTTTTTTACAGTATGCTTTTTAGTAGAATATTGTTTAAGAATTTATGCAGCAGAAGATAGAAAAAAATATATTTTTAGTTTTTGGGGAGTTATAGATTTTTTAGCAGTTTTTCCTTCTATTATTTCGCTTATTGCAACAGGACGTCAAACAATTCAAGTTATAAGAATATTAAGGTTGTTAAGAGTGTTTAAGGTGCTACGCATGTTTACATTTGTTTCAGAAGCTTATGCTTTAGCTGCCATTATGAAAGCAAGTATGCACAAAATTGCAGTATTTATGTCTTTAATTTTTGTGTTGGTTATTTTATTAGGTTCTGGAATGTATGTAGTTGAAGAAGGAACCCCAGGTTTTGAAAGCATTCCTGCAAGTATTTATTGGGGTATTGTAACTATTACAACTGTAGGATATGGAGATATTTCTCCTATAACTCCTTTAGGGAAATTTATTGCATCTGTTATTATGTTGGCAGGTTATGCAATTATTGCTGTACCTACGGCTATTTGGTCTTTTGAAATTGTAAAATTTCAAAATAAAAAATCAAATATTTTTTGTGCTAATTGTGCTGCTGAAAATGATAATAAAAACAAGTTTTGTACAGAGTGTGGAAGAACTTTAAAAAGTTAATAAAAACAGTTTAATATTTCAACCAGCCTATTTTTCCTTTATCGCCAGCTAAAAACACTTGTTTACTTTTAGGTGAAACCATACAAACGTTAAACCCTTCTTTTGTTACAGAAATCCAATCATCGCCACCAACATAACAAACATCTACACCATTTACTCCACAAGCTACCATTGTTTCTTTATCTATTAAACGAATACAACTTCTATAACCATAAGGAGGTGCAGTATTTGGCGAAGCCCACTTTTTGCCTTCATCTGTTGTCCAATAAAAATTATCGTAAGAACTGTGAGGTAATTTATAATCTCCGCCTATGCAATAAAATTTCTTTTTCCCATCGCTGGCTAATGAAAAAGTGCCTGTAGTTTCTACACCTTGATTAATAGGTATTTGAGCCCCTTTACTTTTTTTACCATCTTTACCAATAAGGTAAATATTGCTTACAGTTCCACCAGATACAAATGCATAATCAAATTCAGGATGATTAAGCATTACAATATTAGTACCACTTGCAGAAAAAATACCTTCGCCCTGTGCTTGAGCAGGTGGCATTTTATACAAAGGTTCTTGCTCCCAAGTATCGCCACCATCTATCGTTTTTATAATAAAGAAAAACTTTCTGCCTGCATTTCCAATAGCAATAGGATCGCCAACACAAACACCTTCTTTATCATTTCTAAAATCCATAGCATCTAAAAACATACCTTCCATGTTTTTTGTAAAAACTACATTCCAGGAAGCACCACCATCTTTTGTTTTTAAAATATATGCAGGATTTCCAACAGCCATAATTATAGCTGTGTTTGCATCAAAAGCTTGAATATCTCTAAAGTCGTTTGTTTCAAAATTTTTTACAGTAATCCAAGTCCAGCTTTTGCCAGCATCTACACTTTTTCCTACAGTTCCATTACTACCACTTACCCAAATAATATTATCATCAGGAATACACATACCTCTGAAACTCACATTATTAGGTGCTCCTGTATTTAATAATTGTACCCCTCTTTTTTGTGCATAAGTAAAAACGAAAAAACCAGTAAATAGTAATAAGAAAATAGGTTTAATGATTTTTTTAAAATTCATGGATAAATGATTTATTCAGGGGTTAAAAGAAGCAAATTGTTTTTGTAAATATACGGTTGTTTAAAAAAACGATGTCATTCTGAGCGTAAGCGAAGAAACTGCCAGGCTTTTGTACAAACCTTCAGGAGATCCTTCGCTTAGCTCAGGATGACAAAAAAGGGGATCAGGGTGACAAAAAATAGACATTTTTTTGGCCATAAAAAACAGCACCCTTACTTTTGCACTCCAAAAATTTTAATTACCCGTAAGGCTCAACAAGTTTCTCATCTGTTTGAGAACGCCAGCAGGGTGTAATCTTTAAATTAATAAGATTATTTATGCCTAAAGTAAAAACAAACTCAAGTGCAAAAAAAAGGTTCAAAGTAACTGGCACAGGCGAAATTACTTTTCAAAAAGCGTTTAAACGCCACATTCTTACAAAAAAATCTAAAAAGCGTAAACGCAACCTTCGTAAAAAAGGTGTTGTAGGACAAGCAAACAAAGATTTTGTACAAAGATTATTGGGTTTAAAATAAACCAATTTTAAAGAAAAGTATTTAACAACATTATGTAACAAATTCGGAATAAAATTTTTTAAAACTTTTACCGAATTCAAATTAATTAATTATGCCACGTTCAGTAAATGCAGTTGCTTCAAGAGCTCGCAGAAAAAGAATTTTAAAACAAGCAAAAGGATTTTATGGTAAACGCAAAAACGTATATACCGTAGCCAAAAATATTGTAGAAAAAGGTATGACTTACAGCTATGTAGGTCGTAAATTAAAGAAAAGAGAATATCGTCAATTATGGATTGCACGTATTAATGCAGCAGTAAGAGAAGAAGGAATGACTTATAGCCAGTTCATAAACAAACTATCTGTAAAAGGTATTGATTTAAACAGAAAAGTATTGGCAGATTTAGCTATGAACAACCCAGAAAGTTTTAAAGCTTTAGTTGTTTCTGTTAAGTAAAATAAAATCTTTTTTTAAAAAAGTTAAAGCCGAAGAAATTTTATCTTCGGCTTTTTTAATTTTACATACATCAAACTATTATTTTTGTTTAAAATTATCGTTTAACGTTTTAATCATTAGGTACAAAGAATGACAAATAGTTACACCTCACTGGTGCATCAAACTTTTCACTTTCCACAAGAAGGTTTTGCCATAAGCGATCAAAATAATTATTTAGAGTTTAATGGAATTAATTTAAAACCCATTATTGAAAAATATGGCACGCCCTTAAAACTTACTTATTTACCTAAAATAGGCATGCAAATAAATAAAGCTAAGCAAATGTTTGCCAATGCGTTTAAAAAGCATAAATATGAGGGAAATTACAATTATTGTTATTGCACCAAAAGCTCTCATTTTTCATTTATTGTAGAAGAGGCTTTACAACACAGTGTAAATTTAGAAACTTCGTATGCTTATGATATAGATATTATAAATCAGCTTCACAAACGTAGGAAGATTACTAAAGATATTTTTATAGTATGCAATGGTTTTAAGCAAAAGCCTTATACTTCAAGAATTGCGAAATTAATTAATTCTGGATTTAAAAATGTAGTACCTGTATTGGATAATAAAGATGAATTGAAAGCCTATAAAAAGAGTATTAAAAATCCTTTTGGAATTGGTATTAGAGTAGCAGCAGAAGAAGAACCCAATTTTCCTTTTTATACATCAAGATTAGGAATTAGAGCCAAAGATATATTGGAGTTTTATGTAAATGAAATAAAAGGCAATGAGCATAAATTTTATTTAAAAATGCTGCATGTATTTTTAAATAAAGGCATTAAAGATGATATTTATTATTGGAGTGAATTGAATAAAGTAATCAATTTGTATTGTCAGTTAAAGAAAATTTGCCCTGAATTAGATTCTATAAATATTGGTGGAGGCTTTCCTATAAAACATTCTTTAGGCTTTGAGTACGATTATCAATTTATGATAAATGAAATTGTAAGTAACATTAAAAAAACATGTAAAAAAGCCAAAGTTCCAGTTCCTAATATTTTTACAGAATTTGGTAGTTATACTGTAGGTGAAAGTATGGCTCATATTTATAGTGTAATAGGAGAGAAAAGACAAAATGATAGAGAAACCTGGTACATGATAGACTCCTCATTTATAACTACATTACCAGATACTTGGGGTATTGGAGAAAAGTTTTTAATGTTGCCTATAAACAAATGGGACAACGAATATCAAAGAGTAGTTTTAGGAGGTATAACCTGCGATAGTCATGATTATTATGACAGTGAAGAACATATTAAAGAAGTGTTTTTACCCAAAAGAGTAAGCAATGATGTTAATGATGAAGAAAATAAAGAGCCCTTGTATTTAGGCTTTTTTCATACAGGTGCCTATCAAGATCAAATAAGTGGATATGGCGGTATAAAACATTGTTTAATTCCATCACCCAAACATGTAATTATAGAATATGATAAAAATAGTGAGCTGATAGATTGGGTATATGCAAAAGAACAATCTGCTGCAAGTATGCTTAAAATTTTAGGTTATTTACGTTAAAAATTTATTATTAAAATTTATGAAAAAAATCGTTTTAATGTTGGCTCTAATGCCATTAGTTGTGTTAGCACAAAAAAAAGCAGTTACCTCAAAAGCAACACCACAAAAGGTTGCAGTAAAAAATAATTTTAAAACAGGGCTTGATTCTTTTAGCTATGCTATTGCTACAAGAATTGCTTTAAATTTAGAAGCAAACCATATTGATACTTTAAACTACAACTCTTTTATAGATGGTTTAAAAGATGTGTTTAAGAAAAACAAATTAAAGTTTGATGATAATGTAATTACAAATACCATCAACACAAGAATACAACAACAAAGCAGTAAGAAAGCATCTAAAGAAAAACAAGAAGGTATAAAATTTTTAGAAGCCAATAAAAAGAGACAAGGTGTTATTACCACCAAAAGTGGTTTGCAATACGAAGTAATTACAATGGGTACAGGCGTAAAACCTTCAATACATGATACAGTTGTGTGTAATTATGCAGGAACATTGATAAATGGTTTTGAGTTTGATAATAGTTATAAACGAGGCGAACCTATTAAATTTTTAGTGAGTGGTGTAATTAAAGGATGGACAGAAGCCTTACAATTAATGCCCAAAGGAAGTAAATGGAAATTATTTATACCATCGGATTTGGGCTATGGCGATAATGGTGCAGGACAAGATATTCCTGGTGGTGCTACTTTAATTTTTGAAGTAGAATTGGTAGATGTACGAAGCAAACAGTAAAACTATTTTTTATTTTTTAAAACCGATGCCTGAAAAGAACATCGGTTTTTTTATTTCATTTTTTTAATACTGATGATTAAATAAGTTTTACTTTTAAAGCCTTCAATGAAATATTGTTTTGTATGAAAAAAATACTGCTTAGTGTATGTACCATTGTTATGCTTGTATCGTGTAATAATAAAAACGAAAAAAAAGTATTAGTGTTAAACAGAGGCAATGCTACTGTTGATGTTGCTACTAAAAAAGTTATAATTAAAGAGGGTAGTGGTAATGAAGAACATGAAATGCTTTATAATACCTCCGATAAAATTGTAATAGATGTAAACAACAATAATACAACCTTTCAAGCAAGCATTCCAGAAAATGGTTATTACATTATAAATGCTTTGAATGATACTATTATTGGCAGTTTACAAAATTATATAGATCCTTCAAAACCTGCTACAGATGGGGTTTTTATAAGCCAGGAAATGATACAAAAAAGTATAGACTCATTAACAGCATTAACAGAAGGAAAAAATATTAGCGAAGCCAATCATAACTTTTTTATACCGCCTTTTACTACTGTAAAAATTACAACCAATACAAAAGCCATCATTATTGCACCTTATCACAACATACGTTCTTTAGAGCAAGATGGAGATAAAATACCAGAAGTATATCGCTTTTTTAGTATTAATGAAATAAGAGAAAAAATAGAAAAACAAAAAGCACTTACTAAGAAAAATTAAACTTTTATTATGCGTTATGCTACATTGGAACAATGTTTAATACACTTAGAACAACATGGACATTTAATAAGAATTAAAGAAGAAGTTGATCCTTATCTTGAAATGGCAGCTATTCATCTGCGTGTATTTGAAAAAAATGGTCCAGCACTTTTATTTGAAAATGTAAAAGGCACCAAATACAGAGCTGCATCTAATATTTTTGGAAGTATTGAGCGAAGCAAATTTATTTTTCAAGATACTTTTAAATTAGTGCAAGATTTAATAGAGCTAAAAAACAATCCTATCAAAGCTTTCAAGCAACCCTTCAAAAATATTAAAACAAGTTTAGCAGCTTTACATGCACTCCCTTTAAAAAATCCTTTTCAAAAACCTATACTTTACGAAGAAATAAAAATTACCGATTTACCCTTAATACATCACTGGAAAAAAGATGGTGGAGCATTTGTAACATTGCCACAAGTTTATACAGAAGATATTGAAAAACCTGGTGTCTTACATTCAAATTTAGGTATGTATCGCATACAACTTACAGGCAATGAATATGATTTAAACAAAGAAATAGGTTTGCATTATCAATTACACAGAGGAATAGGCATACATCAAACTAAAGCCAATCAAAAAGGAGTGCCATTAAAAGTAAGTTGCTTTGTTGGAGGTCCGCCAGCACATACTTTAAGTGCTGTAATGCCATTACCAGAAGATATGAGTGAGCTAACTTTTGCAGGAGTTTTAGGAGGCCGAAGATTTAGATATATGTACAAAGATGGTTTTTGTTTAAGCACTGATGCAGATTTTGTAATAACTGGTGAAGTGTATAATAACTACAATAAACCTGAGGGTCCTTTTGGCGATCATTTGGGTTATTATTCCTTAACACACGATTTTCCTGTAATGAAAGTGCATAAAGTATATGCCAAGAAAAACGCCATTTGGAATTTTACAGTTGTAGGAAGACCACCTCAAGAAGATACAAGTTTTGGGGCTTTAATTCATGAACTTACAGGTCATGCTTTAACTAAGGAAATAAAGGGTTTAAAAGAAATTCATGCAGTAGATGAAGCTGGCGTGCATCCTTTATTATTGGCTATTGGCAGCGAAAGATATACACCTTATTTGCCTTCTAAACAACCTGCTGAAATTTTAACCATTGCCAATAAAATTTTAGGTACAGGACAATTAAGCCTTGCCAAATTTTTATTTATAACTGCTGATGAAAGCAACCAACTTTCTACACATCAAGTACAAGCCTATTTTCAGTATATTTTTGAAAGAATTAATTACAAAAGAGATGTACATTTTTACACCAACACCACCATAGATACACTTGATTATAGTGGCACAGGTTTAAATTCAGGAAGTAAAGTTGTATTTGCTGCTTATGGCGATAAGAAAAGAGAACTGTGTAATGAAGTGCCAACTTGCATAAACGAATTACAAGAATTTGAAAATGCACAATTAGTAATGAAAGGTGTAATAGCTGTTCAAACAAAAAAATTTAGTACATACGAAAACGCAAAAAACGAAATAAAAATTATAGACCAACATTGTACTAATTATACAGAGCAAATGAGTGGTGTAGCACAAATTATAGTGTGTGATGACAGTAGTTTTGTTGCAGAAAATTTGAAAAATTATGTATGGGTAACTTATACAAGATGCAATCCAAGCCATGATGTATATGGTGTAGATGCGTTTGTAGATTTTAAACATTGGGGTTGCAACGGAGCATTAATTTTTGATGCAAGAATAAAACCACACCATGCACCTTTATTGGAAAAAGATGAAGCTACTGAAAAAAAAGTAGATCAATTATTTGAAAAAGGAGGAAGTTTATACAGCATAAGATAACTAATTAAAAAATAACAACAACATAATTTATGAATTGGAAAAGTGTAGCAGTTTTTTGTGGTAGCAAATTAGGTAATAATCCATTGTTTGCAACACATGCAAAAGAGTTAGGAATTCTATTAGCACAACAAAATATTACCATGGTTTATGGAGGAGGAAAAGTAGGAATGATGGGGGTTATATCAGATACGATGATAGAAAATAAAGGAAAGGTAATTGGTGTAATACCTGAATTATTGGTAGAATGGGAACAACAACATTTAGGCATAACACAACTTCATGTTGTAAAAGATATGCACATACGCAAAAAAATGATGTATGAATTAAGTGATGCAGCTATTGTAATGCCTGGTGGTTATGGAACTTTAGATGAAATGTTTGAAATTATAACATGGAATAATTTAAAAATTCATGAAAAAAAAATTGTGTTATTAAACACAGATGGATTTTATAATCATTTAATCAATCATATAGATACTATGCACCAACAAGGCTATTTATATGATAATTGGAGAGAAAGAATTTTAATTGCTAACAGCCCTCAAGCTATTTTTTTGTAAAGATGTTTGTTAAAACTTCTTTTTAGATACATTTGTAGGGTTAGTATCAAGTTGTGTTTAATTTTCAAAAAATGACTGTAATAAAAAACTAAATTTCATTTATGATTATATCAATCCTAACTATTTGTTATTTAATTGGATCTATAACATTTATTATTGGTTTAAAAATGTTATCACATCCTGCAAGTGCAAGAAATGGAAATCTTGTAGCTGCAGCAGGAATGACTATTGCCATTTTTGGAACCATTTTTTTGTATGAAGAAGAAGGTAAAAAATTAGGGAATTATGGTTGGATATTTAGTGGTTTAGTTATAGGCTCCATTATAGGAACAGTTGTAGCTAAAAAAGTAAAAATGACTGCTATGCCAGAAATGGTAAGCTTATTTAATGGAATGGGTGGTGCTTGTGCTGCATTAATATCCATCATAGAGTTTCAGCATATTTCACATCACATGAATAATGGGGTAGAAGTGCATAAAGGATTATTGTTAAGCATTTTTTTAGGAGCAATTATTGGTTCAGTTTCTTTTGCTGGTAGCATGATTGCTTGGGGAAAATTGAATGGAAAAATTAAAGATTATTCTTACAGTGCACAACAGTATGTAAATGTAGGATTGATGTTAGGTATTTTGGCTATAGCGGGTTATTTAATTTTTAATCTCACACCAGAAAATGCTTATTGGTTTTATATCATTTTTATTGTGTCGTTGTTGTATGGTGTATTGTTTGTAATGCCCATTGGTGGTGCAGATATGCCTGTTGTAATTTCCTTATTAAATTCTTTTACAGGTGTAGCAGCAGCGTGTGGAGGATTTTTGTATGATAATAAAGTAATGCTTACTGGAGGTATTTTAGTAGGAGCTGCAGGCACATTGCTTACTATTTTAATGTGCAAAGCCATGAATCGTAGTTTGAAAAATGTATTGTTAGGAGCATTTGGAGGTAAAAAAGGTGGAGCTTCTGGAAGTACAGAGCAAGGTAATTACAAAGAAATATTTTTAAGTGATGCTGCAACGATTATGGCTTATGCTCAAAAAGTAATGATAGTTCCAGGATATGGTTTAGCAGTTGCACAAGCACAACATACTTGCCATGAATTAGAAAAATTATTAGAAGAAAAAGGAGTAGAAGTTAAATATGCTATTCATCCTGTTGCAGGTCGTATGCCAGGGCACATGAATGTTTTATTAGCAGAAGCAGATGTAAGTTATGATAAATTATTGGAGATGGAAGAAGCTAATGAAGAATTTAAAACTACAGATGTTGTATTAATTCTTGGTGCGAATGATGTTGTAAATCCTGCTGCAAAAAATGATCCTTCTTCACCAATTTATGGAATGCCCATTTTAGAAGTAGAACAAGCTAAAACGGTAATAGTTAATAAAAGAAGTATGAAGCCAGGATATGCTGGTATTGAAAATGCTTTATTTTTTCAACCTAAAACTTCCATGTTATTTGGCGATGCAAAAGCTGCTTTACAAAAGCTGATTGCAGAAGTAAAAAATGTATAATAATGTAAACTTTTGCTGAGCAAATTTTACATTCTTTCGGGTACTTCAATTCCTAAAACACCCATGCCTGTTTTTATTACTTGAGCTGTTAGTTGAGCTATGTGTAATCGTAATTGTTTTTTGTTTTCATCTTCTGCTTGTGCAATAGAATGTTGAGCATAAAATGAATTGAATAATTGAGCTAAATTGAAAACATATATAGCAACCTTACTTGGGTCAAGTTCTTTTGCAGCCTCACTTAGAGCAGAAGGGAAAATTTCTAAATGCTTGATAATATCTTTTTCTAAAGGCAATAAATCATCACTGTTAAAGGCTTGTGTAACTATTTCATTTTTTCTTAAAATGCTTTTTATTCTTGCATGGGTATATTGGATAAAAGGTGCAGTAAACCCATGAAAATCTATACTTTCTTCTGGGTTAAAAATCATTTTCTTTTTAGGATCTACTCTTACTAAAAAAAACTTCAATGCCCCTAATCCAATTATACGATACAAGTTATTTAATTCTTCTGTTGTAAAGTCATTTACCTTACCCAACTCTTCTGTTTTCTGTTTAGAAATTTTAATCATTTCTTCAACAATATCATCAGCATCTACCACTGTTCCTTCTCTGCTTTTCATTTTACCAGTAGGTAGCTCTACCATTCCATAACTTAAATGATGAATACCATCGGCAGCAGGTAATTGTAATTTTTGACAAATTAATTTCAGCACTTTCATGTGATAATTTTGCTCATCGCCAATAACATAAATGCTTTCATTGGCTTTAAATTCGTTGTAACGTTGTTCTGCTAAACCAATATCTTGAGTTATATATACAGAGGTGCCATCTTTTCTTTGAACAATTTTTTCATCTAATCCTTCAGTTGTTAAATCTATCCAAACACTGCCATCTTCTTTTGTATAAAAAACCTTTTTATCTATCCCTTTTTTTACCAAATCTTTTCCTAATAAATAAGTGTTGCTTTCGTAAAATATTTTATCAAAATCGCTACCAATTTTTTTATATGTTTCATCAAATCCTTCATACACCCAATTATTCATTTTCTCCCACAATTCAATAACATCAGGCTTTCCAGCTTCCCAATCCAAAAGCATTTGATGCGTAGCTTTCATAATAGGAGCTTCTTTTTCGGCTTCATCTTTTGTTTTTCCTGTTGCAATTAAATTTTCTGTTTGCTTTTTTAATTCATCATTAAATTTTACATAATAATTGCCTACAAAATGATCACCTTTTGTATGTGTGCTTTTGGGGGTAGCACCATTAGCAAATAATTGCCAAGCAATCATGCTTTTACAAATATGAATTCCTCTGTCGTTTACAATACAAGTTTTTACAACTTCATTTCCGGTAGTTTTTAAAATTTCGGCAATGCCCCAACCTAAAAAAATATTTCTCAAATGCCCTAAGTGTAAGGGTTTGTTGGTGTTGGGAGAAGCATATTCAACCATTACTTTATTGCCAGTAGTTTGTGTTTTTCCAAATTGATTATTGTGGTAGTTTTCTGCAAGAAAGTTCAACCAAACTTTACTACAAATTGTAAAATTCAGAAAGCCTTTTATTACATTAAAATTTTCAAATAAATCACTGTTATGTGTAACTAAATAATTACCTAATTCGTTGCCAATGGCTTCTGGAGTTTTTTTAAACTGTTTTACGAATGCAAATAATACAACAGTGTAATCTCCTTCAAACTCAGGTTTTGTTGTATTAATAGCAATATCTTTTGTTAATACTTCTACTTGATACAAATGTTGAATAGCCGTTGCTACCGATGATTTTATTTTTTCAATTACGTTCATGTAATAATTCTTTTGAGTTAGCAAAGCTAATTAATTACACCCTATCTTAGCCGCCTTGTTTTATGCGAAATATACACAATACTGTTAGGCATTTTATTTTAATGGTGGTAGATTTTTTTTATTCCCCTTTTAAAAAAATTATGCCATTACAAACATACAGATATGCAGCTTGTGGTGGAGCAAATACACTTTTAGGAATAGTTTTATATTTTGTAGCTTATCGTTATATTTTTACTGAAGATACTGTACATTTAACCTCAAGAATTGCCTTAAAAAGGCATATTGCATCAGATTTTTTATTTGCATTTTGGGTGGCTTTTCCTATTGGATTTTATTTAAACAGGTATGTAGTTTTTCAGGAATCGCAATTAAAAAAAAGGGTACAACTGTTTAGATATTTTGTGGTTTTGTGTGGTTCTATTGCTATAAATTATTTTTGTTTAAAATTATTTGTAGAAATTTTTCATATACCTGGTCCAATATCAAAAATTATTACAGCAGTTGTTGTTATTGCTTTTAGC
>JAIXLB010000079.1 GCA_026931905.1 Chitinophagales bacterium | reverse complement strand
CCTTTATACAATTAAGTAAATAGTTATCTTGGCACTAAGTACATTGTAGGTTACAAAGAGTATTATTTATCTATACCAACGTAAATTTTATTTTTTTCTTTTAGTTTCTCGTTTTCGTACAATTCAAAGTAAAACCAGCCACTGTATTTAAAATTTGATTTATCCAGTATAAGGTCTTTTTCTTTTACATGCTTTATAGTTAGCACTTCTTCATTTTGCTCATTGTAGAAAATAATTTTGTACTTATGTTGTTTTGCCAATGGAATTAATATTCTTACAAAACCATAATCGTTTGTAAAAATATAGCTAGAAGCTTTCCAAACAGGTTTAGGTACATAAGATTTTATAATTATTTCATCATCATTTTCTGTAGTTTGTATGGTATCTTTTGTTTTTTTATTTACCGAATCTCTGAATCGTCTGTAATCTTTATAATTAATTTCTGCAATTAAACTGTCCTTATTTTTTTTATAAATTTTAATGGTTTTAGTGCCTTCATCTGTTTGGTTTTTATCATCACTATTCGCTTCTTCTTTTTCATCAGATTTTATTTTTACCACTTTTATAGGTGTATATTTTTCAGGCGATTTTGATGAAGTAAAAAAATATGCCCCTCCCTCCAAAACATAATGCACTCTGTAATATACTTTATAATCAATAGAAGCATTGTTATCTACAAAACCATTTTGAGGCAACCATGGCGATTGTGAAGAAAACACACTGCGAAAATATTTTGTACTGTCGAATGAGCGTTGAACAATCATTTGCACTACTTTATCATAAGGATTAATCCAGCTTACTTGTACTTTTCCTTTTGCTAATTGCCTTACTGTAAAATGAGGCAAAGTGTCTTGTGCTTTCACTGTATTGTTGAATAAAAAAACAAGGGCTATTAAAAATAAAATACTTCTCAACTGTGTCATATTTTTCAAAGATAAAGGTCAGTTATATATCAAAAACTTAAAGTGTTGGGAGCTAAAGATAAATTGCCTTGTAATCCACCACTGTGAATAATTAATAATTTATCGGTTGATGAAAATGTGTTGTTGCAGCACAAATCTTTTACTGCAAATAAAAGTTTTGAAGTGTAAATAATATCGGTTGGTAAATTTTCTTTTTGGTACAATTCATTCATCCAGTTTATTAATGCTAATGGATGTTTGGCATAACCTCCAAAATGATATTGATGTAGCATTTCAAAAGAATGTTGTTTATTATCAGGCAAAATATTTTTTATTTCTTGCTCCAAACTATGATTGTTTTTAAAAACACTAATACCCCAAATTTTTTGATGTGATTGAGCAGCATTTACAATACCAGCAAGCATTGTACCTATACCACAGGCACACAAAATATGTGTATAATTTTCTGTTGGTGCAGTTTGTAAAATGGTTGCTGCACCTTTTGCTCCTAAAATTCCATAACCTCCTTCATTTACCCAATAAATATTTTTATCAAACTTATTTTTTATAGTTTCTTTTTCTTTAAATTCATTTCTGCTTACAAAATGCAATTCCATACCATAATTTTTGGCATCTTGTAATGTGTGCGATAAAAAATTATTAGCTTCACCACGAATAATGCCTATGCTTTTTATTTTAGCTTTTTTGCAAGCAAAAGCAGTGGCTACAATATGATTGCTGTATGCTCCTCCAAAAGTGGCGATACTATTTTTTTCTTGCTGCTTACAATCTTCTATATAATATTTTAACTTAAACCATTTGTTGCCACTTACTATGGGATGTATAGCATCTAATCTTAAAACATCAATAGAAATATTGTTGAAAAGAGGAGATAGTAAAGGTTGTAGAACAACAGGTAATTGAAAAATTAAATTATCTGATAGTTGTGTGTTGCTCATTAGATAAATTATTCCAACATTTTATTTCGCATGGCGTACATAATAAGTCCTGCAATTGTTTTAACTCCTGCTTTTTGTTTCATTGCCTGTCTAATACTTTCAATAGTTCGTGGACTTAAAAATATTTCTTTAGAAATTTCTTCTGTTGTTTTATCATCACTAATCAGTTTTATAATTCTTAATTCCTTTTCATTAAACTGAGTTGGAGTAGGATAGAAGCGGCGAACAGTTTTTTTGTTTTGTAATTTTAAGAGTACAGCAGTATTTACTAAATCGTTAAAATAATAATCTTCATTCATACAGGTTAAAATAGCCTGATAAATTTCTTCAGGATCTGTAGTTTTAGTGAGGTAAGAGTTAGCACCCATTTCCATCATCTTGGTTATTATTTCTTGATCATCATACATACTTAGCACTATAATTTTTAGATTTTCGTAAGTATGCCTAATAATTTTTATTGCCTCAATGCCATCCATTTCAGGCATTCTAATGTCCATCAACAACACATCTGGCTCTTTTAGTTTTAGTTTGTGTGTCATGTCTTTGCCATCTTCTGCTTCCCATAAAATTTTTATATAGTCTTTATCTTTCAAAGCATTTCTTAGCCCATCTCTAAATATTTTATGATCGTCTGCTATGGAGAGTTTTATGTTTCTTTCTGATGTCATAAAGTGAAATGTTTGATATACTTTTTTAAAAAAGCAAGTAAATACATTTTTTGAGTGCCTAAGGTCTTAGTTTTCAACTTATTCCAATTAAATGTGCATAAGTTTGTTTATAGTATTTTTTCTATGAACATTTACTATTTGCAATCGTAACCTTACTAAGTTTACATAAGGTATTAATACGTACCAAAAATAGTGTAATTACTAAAAATAAACCTGTATGTTTTACTAAAAAAATGATATAACCCTTGTAAACATTGAGTTGTAGAGAATGTATGCCAAAGTTATATATTTTACAACGTTTGTAATCAAAGAAATTAATACTGAGGTTTATACCTGAAACAAATTTTAAAAATAAAATTAAAACCCCACAAAATGACAAAAGAATTAATTGTAGTAAAAGGACGAGTTATTGAACAAAACCGCTCTTTTGCACCAGAAGTTGGTGAAGATATTGGCTACGAATTAGGTTCTAAAATGATTCATCGTTGGTTTAAAGAAAACCCAGATGATGTTTTAGCTTCATTTGCTGGTCGTAATATTATTGAAAGCATTTTAGCACAACCTGGTTGTACAGGGATTAGAATTTTTAATGCAATTAATGATTTAGGTATTAAAAATGTGGTTTTAGTAGGTGCTGATAAAGAAGGTGCTAATATTTTAAATTATACCACAATTGGCGATAATGGTGAAATTACCAAACACAAAGGTATTGTAGCAGATAGAGTTACTATTTGCCCTCCAAGTTGTAAGCAAGGTGGTGATATGACTCTAGATTGGTATTCTTAATTTTTATTGGTAATCTAACATTTTGCTTATTTTTGGGCAAAATGTATATTCTTGAAATCTCTATATATAATATCTTTATTTTCTCCCTTATTACCCATTTTGGTTTTTTTGTTATGCTTATTAAAGCGAAACAAGCAAGAAAAATCAAAATGGGTAATTTTTATTTTACTACTTGTTAGTTTTATTTTTGATGCTTTAGGTTTTAACCTTTCTCAAAAAGGTTTTCGTACAATTGGATTAATAAATGCCTATTTAGTAATAGAAGTTACTTTTTTATACATTTTCTTTTTATACCTTTTTGCTTTAAATAAATTTGCTAAAACCATTACTAATATTGGTTTTGCTTTAGCAATCATTGTTTGGTTGTATATCAATATAATAAAAGGAACCCTTTTCAACACTTACGATTTTATTTCCATAGCGGTAGAGTTTATAATTATTTTTATTCTTTGCTTATTGTACTTTTTTCAAGTAGTTACTCATATACGAGATACTACACCTGCATATAACACAGCATCTTTTTGGCTTATTGCTGCTTTGTTATTGTATTGTGCCTCTACTTTTTTCAGCTTTTTTATCCCAACAGAAATATCAGAAAGAAACTCTGATACCATTGCCTTTGAATATATTTCGAGAGTAGCAAATGTTCTTAAAAACGTATTATTTTCCATAGCCTTTATGATAAACACAAACAAAAATAAAAACGATATAACTTATAAGCACCAAAGCATTTATAATGTAGAACAGCATTAACTTTTAATTCTAACAAACCCTATGTATATAGCAATTTATTTATTACAATCAAATACCGTAAGACTACTTTCTCCAGAGCTTGTTTTTGGCTCATTAGCAATGATATTGTTGGCAATTGCTCTTATTTTATTTATTATTTTTCACCAAAAAAGAATATTTCGCTATCAGCAGCGTATTCAAAAAATGGAAGCAGAGCATCAAAAAATGTTGTTAAGAGCTTCTATAAAATTGCAGGAAGAAGAAAGAACAAGGCTTGCTGCAGATTTACATGATGATGCAGGACCTTTATTAGCCACTGCCAAACTGTATTTGAATGATAACTTTTTGAATATGGATAAAACCACTCAAATGCAGGCAATGTATAGTGCTAAACAAATCATT
Organism: Chitinophagales bacterium; assembly: GCA_026931905.1. Lineage (GTDB taxonomy): Bacteria > Bacteroidota > Bacteroidia > Chitinophagales > Chitinophagaceae > UBA1930. The sequence continues at coordinate 17,587 of JAIXLB010000079.1, read as the reverse complement.
GATGATACTATACAGCTTATCAGAAATATTTCGCATAGTTTAATGCCACCTACTTTAAAGAATTTTGGTTTGAGTTCAGCCGTTAATGATTTTTTTCAAAAAATAAATAATTCAGGAACATTAAATGCTAATGCCAAGTTCCATGATTATAAAATAAGATTAAAAGCTGAAAGAGAATTGATATTGTTTAGAGTAATTCAAGAATTAGTGAATAATGTTTTAAAACATAGTCAAGCATCATTTATACATCTTACAGAACATGACGTGGAAGACAAAGTAATAATTCGTTTGCATCATGATGGAATGGGATTAACCCAAGAAGAATTTTTGCGTTTCACCAAAGAAAAAGATGGCTTAGGTTTAAAAAATATACAAAGCCGACTAAGAGTATTATATGGTGATATTTTGTACGAAGAAGATACATCACAATCATTATACAAAGTAACTATTGAAATACCAAGAGAAGAAGGAGAAGAAAACTTTTCAAGTAAATAAAACACCAATTTAATAGCTAAGAATTTCGTACTTGGTTTTGGGTCTTTTATTATCTAACCATTGAAATCCTTTTACTTTAATTGCATCATGATTTACCTGACGCATAGGGTAGGTAGTACCTTCTAACTGATTTCTAAAAACAACTTTATCTGCTTTTCCTTCTTTAAAAAATAAATCTATTACATCAGAAGTAGCAACATTTACTCCAAAGAATTTTCCATAATCATCTACACCATAATACACACTATGTGCAGGAGCACCTTTGCATCTTAAAGAATCTATTTTGCCATCAATAAAAAATCCATGAATGGTTCTGCCTGCTACTTGATTGTAATAAATACTTCCTGCATGGCTTATTGCCAAAGCATTTTCAAACACACGAATTTTCTCTGGTTTTTTATTTTGGGTGTATAAATAAATAGTATCACCAGTAATTTGATTTTCATCGGACCAAGCAACAGGATTTTTAAACAATCTAAAAACAGAATCTTTTAAGCTATAAAAAAGGCTATCGCCTGCAGCTTGCATAGAATCTGAAAAAATTTTTACATTACTATATGCTTCGAAATATTTATCAGATGCAGAGTCTTTATCTGTTTCAGGAATTACATAATTTTTCCAACCCAACGAATCTCTAACATCAACTATATTTTTTTCTTTCAACAAATCGGATAAACGTGCATTAAAAAAAGTATCTGCACGAATATAAATACTGTCTTTTCCTTGTTTCAGTAATAAAATAGGTGCTTCAGTAGCTCTTACACTACCTTTCTTTTCGTTTCTTTCTACTTTGTTAGCAATAATATCAAAACCTCCAGTACTGTCTTTTCCTTTATAAACAACATTACCTTTAAACTCAGATTTTCCTGTGCTGTCATCAATAGCTACTTCATCTGCTTTTAATGTTCCAGTACTATCTTCAATTTCTGGTCTTTCGCCAAAATAAGCTTTCTTTTTATTGAGGTCGTAATAACCTTTTCGTGTTTTAATTTTTGTTTTACCAGAAATAATAGTTGTAGGAGAAACAAAAGTTGTAATGTTGGTATAAGTATTGTACAATAAAGTATCTGTATAAATAGTGTAGTCTGGGTCTTTTAAAACCACTTTATTTCTGAAAAATACATCTTTCGTTTCGCCATAATAAACAGCTTCTTTACTGGTAAGAATTGTTTTACCATTTACTACTTTACCTCCTTTTAAATAAGTACCTATTTTGGTATTTACATCATACTCTAATTCATCTGTTGTTAAAACTCCTTTGCCATCGGTAAGTTTTACATTCTTTTTTAAGTACGCCTTTTTTTCTTTTCCTACATATTTTAAATAATCTGCGTAAGTGTGAATACTATCTGCATCGTTGATATGAATCTTACTAAATGCCTCCAATAAGTTTAAATGCTGATTTAATACAGCACTATCTGCATAAAATAATGTTTTATGTTGCTTAACTTGAACGTTTCCTGCTAAAGAGATGAATTGATTTAATGAATCATCTTTTTTCAAGTTCATTCTATCGGCATAAATAATATTGAGTAAAGTGCCAGCTTCTAAAGTGTCTTTCTGTTGTGTTAATTTAGTTTGAGCATTAACACTATAAAAAGTTATAACAGTAAGAAATAAGTAGAAAATTTTTTTCACATTTATTGCTTGGTTTCGTTCAAAGGTGCTGTAAGTGGTGTGCTTTTATCTTTTTTACCAAATACTGAAATATTTACATAACGTTTAGGATGTGTTTTTAAATCATCAATTAAAATATTAGCACTGCGTACCGTATTCGTTAAATTATTGTACAAGGTTTTATCATTTAATAGCAAGCCCAAGCTGCCTTCTTTGCTATCTACTTTTGCCAAAACATCATTTATTTTATGAATAGCCACTTTTAGTTCATTTATTGCTCCATCAATATTTGAACTTGCTAATTTGTTGGTTGCCGTTTCAACATTTGTTAAAGTGTTAGTTATTTTACTATTGTTGGCTGCTAAATTTTCTGAAAAACTATTTAAGTTATCCATTGATTTAGCAATGCTTCCGCTTTGATCTGCTAACATTTGTTCGATAGAAGCAGCACTAACTATTAATGAAGCAGTAAGCTTATTAATATTGGTTATTGTGCTTTGTAAATTGTTTTTTGTAGAGGCATCAAATACAGAGTTGATGTGTCTTAAAGTAGAATCTAAAGTGTTGAAAGTCGTTTTAATTTGCTCAACAGCAGGATTAATGCTATTGCTTACTTGAGCCATAATTCCAACATTTTCCTGCGTTTTTATACTTGCTCCAGCAGGTAAAAAAGTTTTGCTATTACCTAATACAATTTTTACAGTATTGGTGCCTAATAAGCTTGCATCAATAATAGCATAAGAATCGTCTGGAATATTATAATTTTTTTTCAGTTTAATAGCCACTTTTATACTTTGTAAATTATTATCATTTTCTGCTAATTCATATACACTACCAATACGAAAACCATTGGCTAAAACAGGATTAGAAACTAAAATGCCTTGAGCATTAGTAAAATTGGCATAAATAAAATTGCCTGATTTGAAAATACTTTTTCCTTTTAAAAAATTAATACCCATTACCAGCAACACAATAGCAACAACAGCCAATATACCAACTTTGGTTTCATTTGAAATTTTCATGCAGCAAATCTAAGGGTTAAAAATTACTGATAAATATTTGTACATTGTTAAAGATTTAAAATGAGTGATAAAAACAAAGCTATACCACATCAAACCAAACTTCATTTGTATTGTTATAAACTGCATTGTAATTAATAAATAATTCTTCACCAGCCTTTATATTTCTAACAGTAATAATTTGCATGGTTTCATTTTCAAAATCCATTTCATACTTGCAATTTGCAAGATAACTATGGTTGTACATAGAAATATAACCCATAGCCAAAGCTCCTTTTTTATTATTATTACCCCACTCAAAAATATAATTATACAATTTGGTTTGCTCAATTATTGCTCTTTCTTTTATGGTTAAAACAATCACAGGAGAAATTTCTATTGTTGTATGGGCTGGAATATTTTGTGCAGTAAAAACACCTTTTCCTTTTTTACCACTATCTGAGATAAACAAAATAGGTAAAATCATTTTTTAAATAAATTACAACGAAAGTAATGCTAAAAAATAGTACAACATTGTAAATTGCACCCATGAGTTTAGAATTAGAAGAAATTAATTTACAAGAGCAGTTTTTAGAGGCTATTGCAACACACGATAAAATAGTAATCAAAGATTTTTTGGATAATCAAAACATCAGTGATGTTGCAGATTTAATTAATAAAAACCCTGATGATGAGGCTACCATTATTGCTAATATGGCTATTCATCGTGCTGCTAAAGTTTTTAAAATTTTAGACTTAACAACACAAAAGCAAATTATAAAACAATTACCAGATAATAAAACAGCAGAATTATTAAATGAATTACCAGCAGATGATAGAACAGATTTTTTAGAAGAATTGCCCAAAACAGTTATCAGAGATTTGATAAAATTATTAGATGCTGATGAAAGAAAAATTACCTTATCGTTATTGGGTTATCCTGAAGATAGTGTTGGTAGATTAATGACACCAGATTATGTGTATGTATATTCACAAAATACAGTTGAGGAGGTATTGCAAACCATAAGAAAATTTGCTAAAAACAGTGAAACTATTGATGTAATTTATATTATTAATGAACAAGGAGAATTGATTGATGACATAAGAATTAGAGATATTATTTTGGCTTCGCCAGATAAAAAAGTGGGTGAATTAATTGATGGAAGAGTTGTGGCATTACACATTTATGATGATCAAGAACATGCTAGCCAGATTTTTAAAATGAATAATAGAGTGGCATTGCCAGTAATTGATGATAGTAATAAATTATTGGGTATTGTTACCATTGATGATATGTTGTGGGTAGCCAATGAAGAGTTTAGTGAAGATATGCAAAAAATGGGTGGTACAGAGGCTTTGAATGAACCATATTTAGATATTCCACTTTTAAAATTATTTAGAAAAAGAATTGTTTGGTTAGTGGTTTTATTTCTTGGAGAATTGCTAACAGCATCTGTAATGATACACTTTGAGTCTGAAATTGCAAAAGCTGTTTTTTTAGCCACCTTCATTCCTTTAATTATTAGTAGTGGTGGTAATAGTGGTTCGCAAGCATCTACATTAATTATACAAGCATTAGCAGTAGGAGAAATAAAATTATCGCATTGGTGGAAAGTAATGCGTAGAGAAATTATTAGTGGGTTTTTATTAGGTACAGTTTTAGGTATTATTGGATTTTTAAGAATTATTGTATGGCATCACATTTTTCCTGATGTGTATGGTGAACATTTTTTATTAGTAGGAGTGGTGGTTTGGTGTAGTTTAATTGGTGTTGTTTTATGGGGTACATTAACAGGTAGTATGCTCCCTTTAATTTTAAAAAGGTTAGGAGCCGATCCTGCTGTTTCTTCAGCTCCTTTTGTTGCAACATTAGTTGATGTAACGGGTTTAATAATTTACTTCGAAGTTTCTTACTTGTTTTTAAAAGGCTTGGTGTTGTAAAGGTTTTTTTTGAAAAAACTTCTTATTAAAAATTCGTAACCTTGTAATTAAATTTTAAATTTCATGTGTGCCATTGCAGGCATTGTATCCTTACAAACAAATTTTGTAGAACAAAATAAGCTACAGCAAATGGCTGCAGTAATGCAACATCGTGGAAGTGATGCTGAAGGCTTTTGGATGAATGATACTAAAACTGTTGGCTTTGCACATAAAAGATTATCTATAATTGATTTAAGTGAAAATGCTGCTCAGCCTATGCACTTTCCTTTATTCAATAAATCAAATGAAATAAAATACACGATAGTTTACAATGGAGAAATTTATAATTATATTGAACTAAGAGAGGAACTAAAAACTAAGGGCTATACTTTTAAAACACAAAGCGATACTGAAGTTTTGTTAGCACTATACGATTGTTATAATGAAAAATTTTTAAACCTCTTAGACGGAATGTTTGCTTTTGCAATTTGGGATAATGAGCAAAATAAATTATTTATTGCAAGAGATAGATTGGGCGAAAAGCCTTTGTACTACTACAATAGCAATGATCAGTTTTTATTTGCAAGCGAAATAAAAGCATTATGGAAAGTTGGTATTGATAAAGAAATAAACCATACTCTGTTTTTAAATTATTTAGCAGCAGGATTAATAAATAATCCTACAAATGCAAGTGAAACATTTTACAACAACATAAAAAAACTTCCTGCAGCTCATGCTATTTCATACCAAGTACAAAGCAAAAAAATAAATGTTTATCAGTATTGGAATCCAGCCATAACATCACTTTCAGAAAAAATTACTGATAAGGATATTACAGAAAAATTTGTTCATCTTTTTAACCAATCTGTTGCAAGAAGATTAAGAAGTGATGTTGCTTTTGCTACAAGCCTTAGTGGCGGCTTAGATAGTTCTTCCATTTTGGCAACTATTGCACAATTTTTACCTGAAAATAGTTTGCAAAACTTACAAAGTTTTTCGGCTGTTTTTCCCAACTTTGAGAAAGATGAATCAAAATATATTACACTTGTTACAGATAAATTTAACATTAAAAACACAACTGTAACGCCTATTGTAGAAGAATTTGCCAATGATTTTGAAAAGTTATTGTATCATCAGGAAGAGCCATTTCAAAGCAGTAGTATTTATGTTCAATACAAAGTGTATGAATTAGCTAAAGAGCATGGAGTAAAGGTTTTATTAGATGGGCAAGGTGCTGATGAAATTTTAGCAGGTTATACAAAGTATTATCATTGGTACTGGCAAGAATTATTTAGTAAAGCAAAATTTAATGTATTCAACAAAGAAAAAATTGCTGCTGCACAACACAATATTCAAGTAGAATGGGGATTTAAAAATATTGCTGCTGCTGTAATGCCAGTTAAAGCTGCCCAACAAATTTCAAAATCTTTATACAACCAAATTCAAAATAATTCTTTTTTAGAACCAGACTTTATACATCATTCCATAAATAAAAATTCGCTTGAAAAGCCTGTTATTCGTACATTGAATGATATACTTTATTACAATACTTTCACCAATGGGTTAGAGGATTTATTGCGTTATGCTGATAGAAATGCAATGGCTCATGGCAGAGAAATACGATTACCTTTTTTAAACCATGAGTTGGTAGAGTTTGTTTTTTCTTTACCATCACATTTTAAAATTAGGAATGGCTTTACAAAATATGTATTACGAAATGCCATGAAAGAAACTTTGCCAAAAGAAATTGTTTGGCGAAAAGATAAAATAGGTTTTGAGCCTCCTCAACAAAAATGGTTGCAACACAAAAGCATAGAACCATTGATGCAGCAAGCCAAGCAAAAATTAATTAGCAAAGGAATTTTGAAAAAAAATGTTCTTCAAAAACCTTTAGAAACATTACCAGCCCATGCAGCTCACAATTATAGTTGGTGGATTTTGTGTGCAGGAAATTTGGTGTAGTTGAATAATTTTATTGCTCAGTTAGTTTTTCTAAAACATAATATACAGCAGGACAAAAACTTGCATTTTTCAAAGTAATTTGTGTTCGTTTCAACAAAACATCTTCATCTGTATAAGGAAATCTTTTGCAATCGCTTGGTCTGTTTTCGTAAATAGTACAAAAATTATCTTTACCTAAAAAGGGGCATGGTAAAGATTGTACAACATAATCACCATCGCTATCTAAGGTTAAATAAGTATCAATAAAAACACTTTCTTTTAGCTTTAAATGTTTGCTTATTCTTTTAATATCTGTTGTTTTAAAACGAGGAGAATAATTTTTACAACAAGCAGCACATTGTAAGCAATCTATTTTTTCAAAAGCCTCTTCATGCAATGCTGGTAATTGTTTTAATGTTTTATTCTTATCTGCTCTTTGCAAAAAATGTTTGTACTTCTTTTTATTTTCTTCACTTTTCTTTTGCCAGTTTTCCGATATATTAATTTCCATTGAGCAAATGTAAATTATTGTTATAGCTATTAAGTGTTAAAGAAAAAATTGTTTCTTTGTAAAAGTATGGAAATAATTAAAGAACAAATGTTACTGCTATTCTCTACACCTTATTATGTAATATTGATTGTAGGAGAAATTTTAATTTCAAATTATAAGCATAAGAAATTATACACTGTAAAAGACACTTTTACCAACTTGTATCTTATGCTCTTAAATGCAACGATTGATTTCTTGTTTAGAGCAATATATGTAGGAATTATTTTTCAGTTTTGTTACAACCATAGAATTATTGAAAACTGGAATAACCCAATATTATATTGGATTGCTTTATTATTAGCAGAAGATTTTTTATATTATTGGTTACACAGGTTTGACCATAAAATTAGGTTCTTTTGGGCTGCACATGTTACGCATCATTCCTCATTAAACATGAATTTTACAGTAGGCTTTCGTTCATCTGTTTTTCAACCTTTGTATAGGTTTATATATTTTTTACCATTGCCTTTTTTAGGCTTTACCCCATTGGATATTGTATTTGTTTATGCTGCTACTCAAATTTGGGGAATCTTCGTTCATACAAAATTAATAAAAAGTTTAGGGTGGCTTGAATACTTTTTAGTAACACCTTCTCATCATCGTGTGCACCATGCAAGTAACGATAAATATATTGATAAAAACATGGGAATGTTTTTAATTATTTGGGATAAAATGTTTGGCACTTTTCAAAAAGAATTAAGTGATAAAGAATACGAACCAATAAGATATGGTTTAACCACTAATGTAGAAAAACCAAATGCTATCAATATTATTTTTCACGAATGGAATCAAATTTATAAAGATGTTACACAGCCCAATATTACTTTTAAACAAAGGTTATTATACATCTTTGGAGGACCTGGTTACAGGCATGATGAAAAAAAATAATTTAATAAAATAATTCTTAAAAAGCAATGTGCTTCTACATTAAAATACCTACTAAAGTAGCAGATAAATAAGAAGCTAAAGTGCCACATAGCAATGCTTTCAAGCCTAATTTTGCTAAATCAGTTCTACGGCTTGGAGCAATTTCGCCAATACCACCAATTTGCATTCCTACGCTACTGAAATTTGCAAAACCACATATAGCAACACTTACAATCAATAATCCTTTTTCGGTAACTATGGGAACAGTTTTTCCTGTAAGATTTGAAAATGCAACAAATTCGTTGATAGTTAATTTTTGTCCTAAAAGAGTTGCAGCATTTTGAATATCTTCTGCTGGAACACCCATTGACCAAGCCATTGGATAAAATATTTTACCAAAAATATAGTTAAGGCTTAAATCTAAATTGGCACTAAACAAATGACCACCTTTTAATAAAATCCAATCCACACAAGCAATTAAAGCAATAAAACCAATTAACATGGCTATTACATTCATAGAAATTTTAAACCCATCACTTGCACCATGAGATATAGCATCTATTAAATTAGTGTAATTACTTTTCACTTCTAATTTTACATTACCCATTGTTTGGCTTTCTTCAGTTTCAGGAAAAACAATTTTAGAAATTACCAATGCACCAGGAGCAGCCATTAAACTTGCAGTAATTAATTTAGGAGCTAAATCCATACCAGCAGCAGCTCCCATATTTGCATACACAATTAAAATGCTACCTGCTATACAAGCAAGGCTTCCACTCATACTTGCTAATAATTCACTTTTGGTCATAGTGGGTAAATAAGGTCTTATCATAACTTGTGCTTCAATTTGACCAACAAAAGCACTTGCCACATTACTCAAAGCCTCAGCACCACTCACTCTCATTATAAAATTCATTGCTTTAGCAATAATGGCAACAATTCTTTGCATTACACCTGCATGATACAATATAGCCACTAATACACAAACTAATATAATGGTTGATGTAACATTGAATGCAAAAACAAATCCACCTTTTACATAATTAGCAGCAGTACCATCGTATTGTTGTGTCATTAATCCACCAAAAACAAACGAAGCACCTTCTCTTGCAAAGCGTTCAATTTTTTCCATTCCATGCCCGAGCATTTGAAAAAATCTTGTAACAGGTGGAACTTTAAAAATTAATAAAGCAATTACAATTTGTAATAAAATACCGCTTATTACTAAGCGATAATTAATTCTTTTTCTATTGTTTGAAAATAAAAATGCAATGCCAAGTATTAGTACTACTCCAATTAAACCTTGAAATCTTCCCATAAAAATAATGTTAGTTGTTAGTTTTTATTTAGTGTTTAAGATTGAAAGATAAGTAAAAACAGAAAATACAAGCATAATATTTTTGAATAAAATTTTTCAGTCATTTTTTTTTTTAAGAATACTAAAACAAAAAAAATATAAAATAAACTATTGTACATTAGCCGCAATTAATTACAACCTCTTTTACAACATGACATTTGAAAAACTGTTGCAACAAAGTTTGGTTTGGCGTGGTTTGTACTTTGTTACTTTATTATTGGTTAATATTGTTGTGAGCAGAAGCTTACAAGCAGATGGTACAGGTTGGATTTACTATCTTACCAATTTCTTTTCATTCATTTTATTGGTAGCAAGTCTTAGCATGGAAAGTGGTTATACATTTTATGCTGCTGGTAATATTATTAGTCATCATAAGCTTGCATGGTTTTCATTAATATGGACATTTTTAATCAGCATTGTTTCGGCTATTGGTGTTTCAATTTATTTTAAAAATATCAAAAGCATTCATACCGATTATATTGATAATTATGTTTTTTATGCTGCAACTTATATTGCTGGTATTTTACTCATTAATTTTTTTATGGTATTGTTTTATGCACAAAAAAATTATGCAGCACCCAATATTTTATTAAGCCTTGTAAATATTGTTTTAATTATACTGATAGTGATTGATAGTAAAACTACAAAATCGTATAACGTAGTAGTAAACAGTTATTTTTTTAGTATTTTATTACAAGGTATTTTATTAGCTATTGCATTTATTTACTTAAATAAATCTTTTAAATTTATTGCATTGCCCAATAAATCTTCTTTTAAATTACTGTTGAATTATTCTTTAATAGCACTTACAAGCAATGTAATTTTTTTCTTTGTATATCGTATTGATTATTGGTTTGTAAAATACAATACCGAAAGTTGTACACCTGCCGATTTAGGTAATTATATTCAAGCCTCAAAATTGGGACAAATGTTGTTGATTATTCCTCAAATTTTTGCAAGTGTTATTTTTCCTCAAACTGCAAGTGGGGAGTTAAGAGAAAATATTACACAAGCTATCATAGTTTTTTTTAGAGTATTTTTTCAAGTGTTACTCTTTGTAATTATTATTGTTAGTATAATTGGCAAATGGCTTTTCCCTACTGTATTTGGAGCAAGTTTTAATAATATGGCTATGCCTGTTTTATTGCTATTGCCAGGTATTTTTTCTTTATCAGTTTTATGTTTATTGTCTGCTTATTTTGGAGGTGTAGGAAAAGTAAAAATAAATGTTGTAGGTGGTGTTTATGCTTTAATTGTTGTAATTATTGGCAACATTATTTTTATTCCTTTATATGGAATTAATGGTGCAGCAGCAGTAAGCTCTATTGCTTATACAGTAAATTTATTATACTCTTTATATCATTTTTTTAAAGACAATCCTATGCCCTTGAAGTTATTGTTTTCATTCAATACAAACGATTGGAAGTGGGTAAAAAATATGTTATTTCATAAAACAGCAACCTCATGAAAATACTTTGGCTGGCAAGTTGGTACCCTAATAAATACGAGCCTGTAAATGGCGATTTTATTCAGCGTCATGCAAAAGCTTTGGCAACTTTAATGCCTGTGGAAGTGTTGCATATTGTACAATTAGGTAAAGATGCACAAACACATAATGCTATTGAAGAACATAAAGAAAATAATCTTACAGAATACATTTGTTATTTCAACTTTAAAAAATGGGGGATAGGTTTTATTGATAAAATAAGGTACAACTTATGTTACAGTAAAAGAGCAATACAGTTTGTAGAAAATTATTTTACTACTCATGGAAAACCAGATTTAATTCATGTGCATGTACCTATGAAAGCAGGATGGATTGCTTTGAAAATAAAACGTAAATACAACATACCTTATATTGTATCGGAGCAAGCATCTTATTATGATGATGAAGCACCAGATACCTTTAAAAATAGAAGTTGTTTTTTTAAATCAAATACAAAAAAAGTTTGCAAAAATGCTTTTGTTGTAAGCAATGTTTCATCAGTTATTGCAAAAAAAATGGAGTATTTATTGGATATAAAAAATATTTACACCATTCACAATATTGCAGATACTAATTATTTCTTTTACCAACCGCTACAACAAAAAAATACGTTCACTTGGTTGCATGTATCAACATTGAGTGAGCAAAAAAATATTACAGGCTTAATACTTGCTTTTGATAGTCTAATAAAAGAAAAAAAACAAAATTGTAATTTAATTTTAGTAGGGCATCATAAACATTTGCATCAACCATTGGTAAAAGAATTACAACTTGAAGAACACATAAGTTTTACAGGGGAAGTACCACATGCAAGTGTTTCAAGCTATATGCAAAATGCTCATGCTTTTGTACTGTTTAGTAAACATGAAAATTTTCCTTGTGTATTAGTTGAAGCATTGTGTTGTGGGTTGCCTGTTGCTTCTTCAAATGTTGGAGGCATTGCAGATGCAATAAATGAAAGCAATGGTTTATTAGTAAACTCTAATGATATAAATGCTTTAACAGAAGCTATGAACAATATAATGGGCAATTATACAAATTACAATAGGATAGAAATTGCTGAGCAAGCAAAATTAAAATATGATAACACAGTGATTGCTCAACAATTTATTGATTTGTACAAAAAATGTTTAGAGAAATAAATTACTGAAAAATTTCCTGTGCAATCTTTAAACTTTCTTGCAAGGCATTTTTATGAATACCTTTGATTAGTTTTTTTTCTTCAAAAAAATCAATCATTAATTCCGTATTCATATTGCCTACTAAATCATCTTGAGCCATAGGACAACCACCAATGCCTTTTAATGCACCATCAAAGCGTTTGCAACCTGCATTTACAGCAGCCTCTAATTTTTGTTTGAAATTAGCAGGAGAGGAGTGTAAGTGAACGCCAATAAGTGTTTCAGGGTATTGAGGAATTAATGTTTTTAATGCAAAACTTATTTGTTCAGGAGTTGCAATACCTACTGTATCTGCCAATGAAATTATTTTAATATCTCTTTTTATCATTTCATTTGCCCAATACAATAAAATTTCTTCGTTGTAATCATCGCCATAAGGATTTCCAAATCCCATGCTTAAATACACAACTAAATCTTTTTTATTTTTAATACACAACTCCTGAATTGTTTCAACCCTTAATATACTTTCTTCAATAGTGCTATTGGTATTGCGTTGTTGAAAGGTAGGTGAAATAGAAAAAGGAAAACCCAAGTACGAAATTTCATCATATACAACAGCATCTTCTGCACCACGAGTATTGGCAGTAATTGCCAATAATTTAGAACTATTTGAATGTAGTTGCAGTCCTTTAATTACCTTTTTTGTATCTGCCATTTGTGGTATAGCTTTTGGCGAAACAAAACTGCCAAAATCTATGGTATGAAATCCAACTTGTAGTAAAGAATTAATGTAACGAATTTTATTTTCTGTTGAAATAAATTGATGCCAACCTTGCATAGCATCTCTTGGACATTCTACTAAATCAAAATAGTTTTCCTGCATTATTTTATTCTGTAAAAATTATTTTTTAAAAATTAGTTACTAAAAATTGGTCATGAATGTAATCGGTAACAGCAACTAAATCTTTTGTTTTATCATACACTGCTAATTGTCTATCAGCACCTGTACCTTGCTCTATCATTTTTGTGATGTAACTTATAAAAGTTCTGCTACCTAATTCATCTACTACATCATCAACAAAATCCAATAATTCATAAATTAACATTCTTGTATTTACTTCTGCTTCTTTACCATAGTCTATTAATTTTCCATCAATACCATAACGGCTTGCACGCCATTTATTTTCATTCAGTAAAGCTCTTTGATAGAGCATGAAGTTTAAATTTTGAGAACGCAGTTTGTACAGTTTGGCACATATAGCTTGAAATAATGCAGCAATAGCAATGGTTTCAGTAACTGTTAAGGGTACATCGCAAATTCTAAATTCAACTGTATTAAAGAAAGGATGCACTCTTAAATCCCACCAAATTTTTTTTGCGTTATCAATACAATGAGTTTTTATGAGTAGGTTTACATAATTATCATAAGCTTCAATGCTATCAAAATAATCAGGAATACCGGTACGAGGAAATTTATCAAAAATCTTAGTTCTATATGATTTGTAGCCTGTTTTTCTTCCTTCCCAAAAAGGAGAGTTGGTACTTAACGCATAAACGTGTGGTAAAAAATATCTGGCACTATTAGCAATATGTATAGCCATTTTTCTATCTTCCATGCCAACGTGTACATGCAAGCCAAAAATCAAATTACTTCTTGCAGCTTCTTGCAATTCATTTACAATTTCGTTGTAACGAATATGTTCAGTAATTAATTGACTTTCCCAATGACTAAAAGGATGTGTGCCACTTGCTCCAATCCATAAACCCAAATCTCCTGCAATTTGGCTAATGGTGTTTCGTAATGTTGCAACATCTTTAAAAGCTTCATCAACATCTGCACAAATGTCTGTTCCAACTTCTACAACAGCTTGGTGCATTTCTGCTTTTACTTTGTCTTTAATGAGTTTTTGTCCTTCCTGTACAATTTTTTGATCATGACTTTTTAGTTCTCGTGTTACAGGATCAATAACCATGTACTCTTCTTCTACACCTAATGTAAAGTGCCTGTAATTAATATTTGCCATTTGTTTATAAAGGTTATTTTTAGTTGATACGATTTAATAAAGAGTTCTTTTAGCAGCACTGTTTTGAATATATTTTCCCCATGTTAAATTGTCTTTTCCTGGTTCAAAAGCAAGAGCTTTTTCAATAGCAAAATTTGCAGCAGTTTCTACCACCCAAGTAAAATTTTCTTCACCAACACTGTTTTTATCTGCATCTGGTGCTGGGTTACAAAAATCAATAGCATAAGGTACTCCATTGCGTACAGCCAATTCTACTGTATTAAAATCGTAACCTAAATAATGGTTTATTCTTAAAACAATATCTTCCATTTGTTTTAATCTTTCTGGAGTAGGTGTAAAGTTGGCTACATAACGTAAATGATGAGGATTGCGTGGTTCGTAAGGCATAATTTTTACATACTTACCACCAATGCAATAACAACGATAGTATTCTTCAAAAATAATTTCTTCTTGAAGCATCATTACTAATTGCTCTGTTTCTGCATGTTTTTCAAAAAAATCTTCAATGCTTGTTAATTTATAAACACTCTTCCAACCACCGCCAGCAAAGGGTTTCATGTAAGCAGGAAATCCTGTGTATTTAAAAATTCCTTCCCAATCCAATGGATATGCTAAGTTGCTAAATGATTCGTCAGAAGTATCATCTGGTAATTCTCTTGAAGGGAGAATAACAGTTTTAGGAACAGGAACATCAATTTTAGTTGCCAAACAATTATTAAAAAATTTTTCATCTGCACTCCACCAAAAAGGATTATTGATTACAGCAGTACCGCATAGTGCAGCATTTTTTAAATAGGCTCTGTAAAAAGGAACATCTTGACTTATTCTATCAATAATAACAGCATAACCAGATGCTTCACCTTGCATTACTTTATCAATACGAACAGGCTCTGCAATAATGCCATCAATGTTTTTACTGTTTACTCTTTCAACAAATGCTTCAGGAAAAGATCTTTCTTTACCATGTAAAATCCCAATTTTTCTCATAATATATGTATTTGGTTTAGTTATTTAATAAAATTTAACTGATGGTTTAAATGTAGTAAAAGTTGAAATAAGAATGCTTTTTTCAGTAAAATATTTTTTTTTATTTTTTTACTTGAGTCGGTGTTAGGTACAATACTTTTCAATAATTACCTGTTCTTTATATTTCAAGTTGTTCCATACACTTCTATACAAATTCTAAAACTCCTATTTACCCCTTTATAAAATCTTTTTTACCCTTTATTGCTTTCCCTTATTTTTGAAAATATATGTCTAATGCAACTCAAACTACTGTATTAAATTCTGTTTTTATAGAATCGCAGGTTATTCAATCAATATATTTAGAAAGAGAGGTAATTATTGATGCTTATTTGCCTAATAAAGTAGATAAACCAGAACAATTAAGTTTATTATTAATTAATGATGGACAAGATTTGCTTAAAATGCCTTTTGATGAAATTTTAGATGATTTAATTACTCAAAAGTTGATTGAGCCTTTGTTTTGTATTGGTATTCATTGTGGGAAAGAAAGAAAGAGAGAGTATGGAACTGCTTATAGTGCAGATTATAAAAATTTAGGTGATAAAGCAGGCCTTTACAATAAATTTATTTTTGACGAATTGATTCCTTTTATTCGTAAAACATACCAAATACCATCTTTTAAAGAAAAGTCTTTTGCAGGTTTTTCTTTAGGTGCTTTGAGTGCATTGGATATTGTTTGGAATCATGCAAATGAATTTACTAAAGTAGGAGTTTTTAGTGGAAGTTTGTGGTGGAGAAAGAAAAGTTATGAAGATGGATACAATGACGAAACAGACAGATTAATGCACTTGCAAATTAGAACAGGAGGCTTTTATCCTTGGTTAAAATTTTACCTACAATGTGGTGCTTTAGATGAAACAGAAGATAGAAATAATAATGGAATAATAGATAGTATAGACGATGCTTTAGATTTAATTGTAGAACTAAAAGCAAAAGGCTATACCAATGAACATATAAAATATGTTTTACTAAAAGATGGTAAACACAATATAGCAACTTGGACTAAAGCTCTTCCTGATTTTTTAAAATGGGGTTGGGGTAAAAAAGAAACCATATCTTAAAATACAAAAGCACCCAATGAAAGGTGCTCTTATACTGTATTTATTCTTCAACTATTAACAAACTGAGGTACTTACATTTTTTTCACTTACAGATGAACCTATATTTTGAATAAGGTTTCTCAAAATTGCTTTTGCACGACTAAATTGCGATTTGCTGGTACTTTCAGTAATTCCTAATTGTTCTGCAATTTCTTTATGAGAATAGCCTTCAATAGCATACATATTGAAAACTGTTTTATAGCCATCACTTAGGTTCGAAGTAATATTGTAAATATCTTTTTCAAACAAATTATCCAATGCATTGGAATATTTATCTTTTACCGTATTTTCAATATTATCAGAAATATCATTGGTGAAATTTTTGTTTTTACGAATATGTTCAATAGCTGTATTCACAAAAATTCTTCTTAACCAGCCTTCAAAAGAACCATCTCCTCTATATTTATCTAAATTTTTAAATACTTTAATAAAACCATCTTGCAAAACATCTTCAGCATCCATTTGCTCTTTGGTATATCTTAAACATATTACAAACATTTTAGCAGCATAGGTATCGTATAATTCCTTTTGGCTTTTTCTGCATCCTGCAATACAATTTTGTATTTGAACTGCTTCTGCTGAAATGGTGTTATTAAAAAAAGTAGATTGTGCTAACATAATTATTTGGTTGTGGCAAAGTATAAAGCCATTAAAATGCCAAATAATTATATGGTTGATTATCAATTACTTAAATACAATTAGCAGTAGATAATTTTCCTATAAAAAGAGGAAAATTCCAATATTTGGAAGTGTTTAAAATAGAGTAGGAGTAATACCTAAGCCATAATTTCCTTTAATTTCTACATTAGACGAAGAAATAGTTAATCCAGTTGCAAGATCTTTTGAAAGTAATAAAGGTCCATCCATATCTACATAATCTAATTGAGGTAAAAAATGTGCAATAGCTGCTGTACCAATACTGCTTTCATTCATACTACCCATCATTACTTTCATACCTAACTTTTTAGCGTTTTTTATCATTTGAATTGCAGGAGAAATGCCACTACACTTGGTTAATTTAATATTTACACCATGAAAATAAGTATGGCACATAGCCACATCTTCTTCTTTTACACAACTTTCAT